>JAUPUP010000104.1 GCA_030917485.1 Pseudomonadota bacterium | reverse complement strand
CCGGCCTGTCACGCCGGGGGTCGCGGGTTCGAGTCCCGTCCGCTCCGCCATCTGAATAAAAATAAAATAAAAAACTTCGTTTCAAAGAGTGCCTCGTTTTAAATTATACTTTACAATACTAGCAACTCCTATTTTTGGGAAATTAATGTCAGCACACACCACTCCCGAGACCACCAATTTTACCACCACCAATAGCAATAACATTATAAAACAACCATATACTGCACCAGAGCTTGTAGCTTTAGAATTCACCAATTTAGCTTTAGGTGGTGATCCATATATTGCACAACTCTCTAAAAACCTCTTTCTGACTTCCGCGATCCTCTTATGATAAAAGATAAAAATAGTTACATAACAGCATGTTACAAAAAATTGAGAATGCATAATGACTATTTATAGCCATTTCCGTTAAAAATAAGTAATCTAGCCATATTATATCGAATTTCAACCACCTTTTCAGAAAATATTCAACTCGCAACTTAACCTTCAAAATTAATCTATATATTAAACCAGCAAATCCAATAGGACAGTTTTGGGCTAAAAAATAGTAATTTACTTAAATAAAATAGTAAGATACAATAACATCTTTTTAAAATCAATTTAATCAAATAACTGGGTAATTATAGTTAACCAATTAATATCATTTTTACGAAAGATCAAATAAATGTTTATACCCTCAAACAATCGTATAGTTGCTGCACCAATCCCATCACAACAACTGACTCGTGATTCTAACCAGTTATCTAATTTACAAAAGTTTATAACCAATGCAGTAAATAACATTCAATGCAACAATATTTGTTTAAATAAAAGCGAAACAGAGACTTTAAGTAAGATAATAATACAATTTGATATAATAAATACACAAATAACACAATTTGGTATACCAAATTGTGAAACGCTCAATTCGAGAGAATTGGTAAACCTAGGAATACCATTTATATATCATCAGTATACATTTATGATAGAAGACAAAAAAATTATAGCAAAAAATAAAAATGGAGATATCCTCATAAGTGTAGAATTTGAAAAACTTGACTCTCTGATACAAAACACACAGATAAAGCACGTCTTAACCCAATATGTTAATGAAAGTGAGGATCAATTTATCAGAAATTATATTGATGTTATTTATATTGATAACAACAATAATCTTGGAAAAATAGCCGCTTATGAAAATATTTTTCCTCTAACTATTTCTGCAACTACTCTTGGTTTAACCAATTATTTGAAGGAACAAATAAGATCGTGCATCGGCTCATACAGGCAAGATGAGTTCAACCTTTTTTGCAACTTAATCTTAATACCCGACACCCGTCAAACTATAGATGGGAAAATAACACTAATTGAAAATATATTAAATATTAATAACTGCAATGCAGTAATTAAACTACATGTTTTATCAATATTACAACGGCTTTTTTTAAATAATAATATCAATAAAAAATTAGAAATCAGCAATAACATAATTACTTATCTAAACAAACACAATATATCCCCAAAGGATTTTAATTTAAGCCCCACTATAAACGATTTAACCAGTATAGTTCTAAATGAAGAACATTGCATAAATACCAGGATGCTAGCACTTAGTCAATTAATGAGCAGTAAACACTTTACAGATACAAACCAAAAATATCTTTTGAATCAACTAGCTGAACAATTTACAACCCAGCATACCCTAGATATCAATAAAACTACAAACAAAGTAATATTATTAAGTATTATTCTAGAAAGTCCTTGTAATAAAAATGCTGATATCTCAAAAAATAAAGAGTTTACTCATGCGCAACAGCAACTATTGAACAATATTAGAGTACTAGACACGCTGCCAGCAAATTATAAATTGGAAGTATATATTATATTATTTCGCCGATCCAAAAATAATGAGTTATTACCAATACAAGCTGATCTAGAGCAAATTCTCACTGAAAATACTATAGAACTTAAGGTACAGCAAGAAAAAATTGCAAAAACTTTTTTAAATTCTAGCGATGCAGAATTACAACGCAAAGGTGGAATGTGGCTGTTAGAGAACGGATCAGATAAAAACAAACTATTCGCAGCTAAAATTATGTTGGCCAAACATCTACCCACAGACCCAAAAGATAATATAACTGTAGAATATATTTCAAATATTTATCATTGTCTTTTGAATAATAATATTGCTGATAGTAAAATTTTACTTCGTGACTGTGCTAACGCATTATTAACTCAAAATGTAAATCCAGTATTGAAAAATAAATGTATTGAAAGTTTATGTGTCAATAGCACACTCGGAATTAAAGCTGATGAAATTTTAACTAACAATAATATCCAGATAGTAGAAAATTTATTGGCCAATACAAACACAACCCCTCAAACGAAAAAAAATATAGCTAAGATTTTTTTTAACTCAACTAATTTAACATTACAGCTACGTGGAGCTTTAGAATTAAGTGAAGATTATGAGGGTCTAAAATCACCACTAATTGTTGCTGACTTTATAAGAAACCATAAAAACGCTACTGAACAAAACAAACAAGCAGCTACTAAATATATCTTTGCTCACTCAAATGGGTACACAAAAATAGATGCTGCCATTTCTTTATTTAAAAACCCATTAACAACAAGCGACGATAAAAAACATGCCTTTCAAACATTAAACCGATTGATCTTTAACAATAAAAGCCATGAGTTTAATGAGTTAAAAAATGAGTTAGTCAAACACGTAAGCACATTCACCCCAGATCAATTAAGACAAGACCCGGATATGGCTTTTTATCAAATTCGTGTATTTAAAGAATTCCCTAAGAGACAAGAAACAGCAGCCAAGATATTATTAACTGAAATGAATAAAAAGAACACTACTGATGGTACACGACTTGCAATTGCTAAACTCTTATTCCGTTCTGAAATATATAAATACACGAAATTAGGGGGTGAGTATATATTGAATTACACAGTAACCAATTCACAAACTCAGGCAGCAATGAGTAACAATGAAGACTGCAAAGAAATTGCTTATGTTAACGTTATAATTCAAGATATGCTAGATCATAAAGAATCATCTGATATAGATAAATTAAATTTTAAGAGATTTCATCTCTTAATACCCAGTAAGTATATTAGTTATGATAATTCAGATCAAACGGACACTCCCACTGATCGAAAGGAATCCAGGTCAAAAAAAGAAGAAAAACTAGATAATTATTTATTTCAACTAGCTCAAGAAATAATAAAATCAAACCTTGAACTAGAGAAAAAATTTGAGGCTTATCAGCATATTCATCAATTTGCTAGAGATGAAAGTAAACTAAAAACAGAAGCATTGAACATGTTAAGAAGCCACTTTTCTAACAAAGTAACTATATATACTTGATTCACGCTTAATTTTTAGATAACATATCAATATTAATTAATATTTACAAAAAATTTGTATGAAAAATATTTTTAAATCCGGGAATTGCTGACCATATATACTCAAACAGTAAAGTGAAAGACAACTTGTATTTATTTCTCAATATTAAGAAAAACAAAATGACCAATATGACAAGGAAAATCACTTTACTGCCACTTTAAGTCGGTTATAACCAACTTTAGAATTCATCTGCTTCTTCAAAATACATGTCGTCCTCAACTCCTTCAGGTTCAACAGCATCAACTTTAGCAAAACTCTCTAAAAAGCTCTTGAGCTTATCAGCCCGATTTGGCTGGCGTAGCTTACGGATTGCTTTTGCTTCAATTTGACGAATACGCTCACGGGTAACATCAAACTGTCGCCCCACCTCCTCAAGAGTGTGATCAGTTAAAGTATCAATCCCAAACCGCATACACAAAACTTTGGCTTCGCGCGGAGAGAGTGTATCCAACACTTCACGCACAGTTTTTTTCAAGCTATAATCTACTCCATGATCGGTTGGAATAACCGTTGATTTATCTTCAATAAAGTCACCAAAGCTAGTGTCATCTTCATCTCCAATAGGTGCATCAGATCGGAAGAGCGTTG
>JAUPUP010000103.1 GCA_030917485.1 Pseudomonadota bacterium | reverse complement strand
ATTTCGGCAAAATCGTTGGGGCTGTGGGCGTTCCCGGTGCCAGACAGCGGATTGTGATTCCGGTTGTCGTGGGTTCGAGCCCCATCATTCACCCCATCCCATACTTGAGGTTGTTTATATCCCAAACTTGGATTTAATATTTGATGATTATAATATTATAAGATACTCCTTCAACATATACCAAAAATCCCAATATGCATACAAAGATGTCCAAATATAGTTTGGTATTCTATTAAATTTTTTATAGGAAATAAACAGATGAAAAATAAATTCTACTTAATTGCTGCTGCTTTAATTAGCATTAATAGTGTTCCAGCGCATGCTAATGAAGCAAATAAAGTAACAATAGCCTCTAATCATGCCAAGTTTTGTGCTGATTTAGGTACGGTTGATATTACTGATAAAGTAAAAGTGAAAAACAGCAATCATGTAAAAGATTTCGTAGTTTGTGAAGCAAAGGATACTGCCACTTCGCTTAAGGCTTCATCCTTAGCTCCCGGCACTTTGCAAGTTGTTGCTCCATCTGGTAAGTTTACGGTAGAGACAGATTCTGATGGTTCTACAGTTTATATAACTCCTCCTGGTATATATAGTTATACCGGAGAGGTATATTCTCAAGGATATGCTACTGTTAATATGAGCGTAGAGGATTTTTGTTCTGAAGAATTGTATATGCCTATGTTTCCTTTAGTATTCTATATATCTATGACATGTTATAATAAACCAACTGCTGAAGTTATGGTAAGCAAAATGACAGCTTATGCACCTCCTCAATCCCGTACTACAGAAGTTACTGATGAGGGTATTGTTACATATAACGAATAAGCATTAAAATATTTGTTAAAGATTTCGCTCGCATATATAGCAACATTTAAATAAAGCTTACTGCCAGGGCAGCCTCATTAAAATTAATAATCATAATATGATAGCCAAAGAGTTGAGATTTGATTCTGAATTAAGTTAGGCGTTATCTTTAGAGTTTGACAGTGATAAGGATTTATATACGACATGGTATAAGATGCAGAATAAATGTGCCACGATAAAAAATCCACAACGAATATCTTACAGGCATGGAAGGGGTGATGTACTGGTTGTGTATGATAATTCGTTAAAAGAATCAACGGAATTACTTTTGCCAAAATTAAGTTTAATCTTTAGGCAGCATATGCATGTAAGTTATTATAATACATGGATTACAGAGTTAGAGCCAAACAAAAATATATTAAGTCTTTAGAAAAAGGGGGAAGAAGTAAATTCCTGCAGATGTAAAAGGAGCTTTCTTATGACTAGATTTAAAGGCTTGTTGTCTTTATATACAGTTCTCACTGTAGGGTTTTTAGGCTATGCATTAACTATAACTGGGTTTATCCATATGCTTATGGATCATATTGTCTTATTGCCTTTAGCCAGTCCAACCTCTGTTAGAGCAGCAGCTTTCGGCATATTATTAGATATGTACCCTTTAGGACAGTTTCTTGGTTCGCCGGTTATCGAAAACTTTTCTGAGCATTTTGGGCGCAAGAAAGTATTACTACTAAGTCTACTAGGATGCGTCACAGGCTTTGTAATTATGGCCCTAAGTATTCAGTTTCAACATATATAATTTACTCTTTGTTAGCGCATTTTTCACCGGGTTATGTGAATCTAACATGGCTATTGCCCAGTCAGTGATTGTCGATAAATTCCAAGATTCTGCAATAAGAACCAAATATATTGGTTATGCCTATTCGGCTGCTAGTTTGGGATACATTATTGGACCTTTGTTAGGAGGAGGTTTTGGTAGTTTATTTGGCTATAGTGGGGCTTTTTGGATTGCTGCATTATTGGTGTTGTGTTTAAGTATTTGGGTGGGTTATAGTTTTAACGATACTCATATACCAGATAGAAATAAAGCTATTAATATTTTACAAGCAATAAGTGCGATTAAATCAATTTTTAATAAACCAAAACTATATAGAATCTATCTTACAAATTTCCTCATCTTTTTTGCTGTTATGGGTTTATATCGTGTTGTTCCGCTGTTTGTAGAAGATAATTGGCATCCCAGCTTAAGCCTTTACTCTACTATTATTGCCTATGTATCCTTATTATGCTGTTTAGCAAATTTATTTATAATAGGTCAATTAGCTAAACGCCTTACTAACCAAAAACTTCTAGCTGCTCTATTAATCATAGGTGGATTGTTGGTTATATTGATTCCTGTACCACAGAAGTTTTATTGGATTTGGCTCACTTATGGAGCTGCCGTAATTCCTACCGTAATGGCATTGCCAACTTGCACCACCTGGCTCTCACATCATGCTTTAGCACCGGATACTATGTACAAGGAGATTAAAGAGAATAAAGAGGTGTATGTTTTACAATAAAAGTAACAAAATTGATTACTTATAATGTAATTTTTTGTTGAGATTGTACATTGTGAGGAATAAGTAAGAGTATTTACTGTTGTGTATGCAGTAGAACAGGTGTTTTATTGTTTTATGAAATAGGAATAGAAAATGGAGAAACTCTCAATATTTAAATCAGTTAAAACTTAAAATTCTGCATCAGTAACACCTCTATATAGGTGATATATGTTAAAATCTGGCGTAATGTGCAGGCTTGCGTGTAGGCTTAGACATATATTAGAATTTTTTAAATACTCAACGAGGGGAATATGCAGAAAATGTTAGTTTGTTTAAGATGGTTTTTTCTATTCGCTATGTTGAGTACAGCCAGATTTAGTTTTGCTAGTGATTATTCTGATGGGGAAGTGTTAGCTATAAAAACCCAACTAACAGGTAGCCCATTAATATGTGCCCCTAAGTTGCGTTGTGGTGCGAGTTCCCTGTTGGCAAACTTTTATAACCAACAAAAATATACGCCAGTCTGGACAGATGACGGCGGATTAACTCACACCGGGAAGGCTATGATTAATGTTTTAAGAACTGCTTATACTGATGGACTTGATCCGCGTAGCTACCATATAAAACAAATAAATTCATTAATGTCTCGTTTAACTGCTGCGGATGATGATAATCGTGACACTATTCTTGCTGCTCTTGAACTAACTATAAGTGACGGATTTTTATTGTACGCAAATAATTTATATTATGGTATGCTTGATGTAAAAAAAACTTATCCATATTGGAATAACGTTAAAAAGCCGATTGATTTAATTAAACAGCTTGAATTAGCTGCCGACGATCCTGCTGCAGTGGCAGCAAAACTAGTTCCAAGCTATCCTGGATATTCAAAGCTAAAAGACAAATTGGCGCAATATCAGGAAGTTGAAGCAAATGGTGGATGGCCGGTTGTGCCGGGTGAAGATGTGCTAAAAATTGGAGACAGTGGAGAAGCAATTAAGCTCTTAAGAAAACGCTTGTATATTAGTGGTGAGTTGGCTAATTTAGGCGGATCTAAGTTTGATAATGAATTGCAAAATGCGGTGATTCAATTTCAGGAAAATAATGGTGTTTATTACGATGGTGTAGTAGAAGGTGATACACTAGCTGCGCTTAATGTATCAGCTAAAACAAGAATACGGCAGATTGAGTTGAATCTGGATAAAATGCGCTTGCTGCCAGATGATATGAGCAAAGATTATTTATTCATTAATTTGCCTGCTTATTCGTTAAATGTAGTACATGATGGCAGCCAGATAATGGTTATGGATATTGCAGTCGGCGGCAGCGAACATCCAAGCTGTGTGTTAAATAGCAAAATTCAATATCTAGTTTTAAATCCATACTGGAATATTCCTGCTCAGATTGCAGAGAGTGAAATATGGGCAAGTGTTAGGGCCAATTCAAATTATTTAAAAGATAAGCATGTACAAGTGTTAAAGAAAGATTCTAGCGGTAATTATAAAGAAATTGACTCAAGCGGGTTTAACTGGAATAAAATGACAGCTAAACAATTTAATAGCTATCGTTACCGTCAAGCTCCGTATGAACAAAATGCTTTAGGTAAAGTTAAGTTTATTTTTCCGAATGCTTGTGGCATTTATTTACACAGTACAAATGAATCCGAATTATTTGATGTATATGCCCGAGATTTTAGTCATGGATGCATAAGAGTAAGCCAACCGCTCAATCTTACAACTTTTATGTTAAATAGTCAAAAGCAATGGTCAATTAAAAAAGTAGCAGATATGTATCAGAATGATGTTAATAAAACAGTTCCGTTAGTTAAACCATTTAATTTATATATCATGTATTTGACAGCATTTGTGGGTGATGATGATTGGACTAAATTTAGGCAAGATATATATAAATTTGATAAAAAATTGCTTAGTAAGTATTCTGGTTTTATGCCACCCAAGTCAGATCAAAATAATGATAGTGATCCTGATAGCAGCGAATAGTAGAGTCTTGGTTTTTTATTATGTATAATAAAAAAATGATATTATATAGCGTGTCTATTGTACTCATGATGGATTACATGGGCTATGGAATGCTTTTATCTATTGCCCCACAACTATTTATGAATAGTGAATCTGGGTTATTTATGAATAGCAGTATGTCCACCTTATGGCGAGAAATTCTGTTTAGTATTTCATTATCACTTTTTTCATTAATGAGTGTGGTGGGCATGCCAATATTGTGTTCTTTATCCGATCAGTATGGTAGAAAAAAAGTCCTGCTCTTTAATATTTGCGGTTTTATCATAAATTATCTTATTGGCGCTCTGGCAGTATTATTACATAGCTTTGAATTGTTTTTATTTAATCGTATGTGTGATGGATTTTTAGATGGAATATACCCATTAGTTGATACCATCATCGGTGATATTAGTGAGAATGAAGAAGAGAGAGTGAGTAGTTTCAAATTATTAGGCATTACCTCTACAACTGGGATGGTTTTAGGCCCATTGTTGGCTATAATCGTTTATAAGGTAGATTTAACTAATCCGGTGGTTTTGGCTTTCCTATGTTCTGCATTGCTAGGGGCGTTTGGACTATGCTTTTCGATTTATGGACTAAGAGGTATGCCACCACATCGTCCTATTATTTTACACAACCATAGCTTTTTACACAGATTTAATATATTTAATGGCTTACGCTATTTATTTAGTCGAATTCATGTCAAGTTTATTAGCGTTGCTTATTTTCTATTTCAGTTTGGCTCTGGGTTAGTTTTTCAAGGTCTGGGGTTATACTTAACCATAAAATATGATTATACATCTTTAGAGCTTGGTAAATTTATGCTTATTATGTGTGTGATCACAATTATAGGGATGAACCTATTACCAAAATTGTTTTCACGTGTTTTAGGTTATAAAACCCAGATGATTGCTTTGTTGTTATTTACTAGCGGGTTACTCCTTGTTGAGTTTTGGGTAAAGAATTTTGTTGCTCTAGTTGCATATCGTCAATGGGTTGTTACAGCATATGCAGTATGGGTGGTTGCAGGAATTTTTTATGCCATTCAACCGTCAATCAATTCTATTTTTAATTCATTTTTATCTAGCACAGTTAGCTATCCAAGAAGGGGAATGGTTTTAGGTGGGTTTGGACAAATTTTTTCTCTAGCATGGGGATTGTCAGCATTAACAGTTGGTATTATGATTGAATATAAATTAGTGCTGTTATTTGCTGGGATACTATTTGGTTGCTGCTGCTTTCTTATGCTTTGCCATTTTCAGTTGCACTCTAGGCGACGTCTGAATAAAAAACAGCCCGCTACATAAAACTTGTTTATCATAAACCTTATTAGTTGCTGCTATGTTGTTATTATTGTCGGCGTTGGTTGTATCAGTTTTCTGAATTATTAGGATTTATGCTTTCCCATTCGTAACAAGCAGGGCATTGCCAGAAGAATGTTTTGGATTTGAAATTACAACGTCCGCATCTAAAATTAGATAACTTCTCATTATATTTTAGTAAGATATTTTTAACCATTTCTGCCTCATGTCTTAATTCAGGAATAAAATTCTCCCGATTAATGTATACGTCGACCATAATGGCAGCAATTTTTGAAGTTGGCTGTACCCGAATAGTTTCTTTGAGGTAATCAAGTGCTGAGTCTGCGTTATCATATAGAGCCAGTTTTTGATATAAAAAGTCACATAAATTAAGTTTGGGATATAGGGTTGCATATCCCTTAATTAAAGTTAATCCTTCTTTAGTTTTATTTAACTTCATGTATGCATCAAGCATTTTTTCTACAATCATAGGTAAATAAAGATAGTTTTGCTTCTCAATTAATTGCCAGGTTTCAATTGCCTGGTTATAGTTTTCTTGAGCAAAATACATTTCTCCAAGCAACAAATTTGCTCTGACGCATTTTCGATTAATTTCTAGAGCGTAATTAATAAATTTAAGCGCTTGTTCATTATCAGATTTAATTAATGCCTCTTGCGCCAGCTCACAGTTAAATTGAGCAACCTCAGTATGGTAGCTATAATCGGAAGTTGCCAAGCGCTTGGCGGTATCAATGGCGTCTTTCCAATTTTTATCTTGTTGGTAAATATCAAGCAGTAAATCTTGAGCTTTATGTGAGTATAGCTCACTATTTATTAATTTTAAAAGGATGGACTCAGCTCGATCAATTAAGCCGGCATGTTGAAAATCACGCGCTAATTCAAGACGCACATTATCTTTTTCATCACCAGAAAATAAGTATTGTGAATTTAAGAGTTTATTGTGTAGTTTTATAGCTAGATCATTTTCACCGCGATTACGGTATAACTTACCCAGGCTTAGCTGTAGTTCAGTTAATTGAGGTTCTTGCTCTATAATATCTCTTAAATTATCGCTAGCAATGCCAGTTTTATTGTCAATTAGGGCATCTACACTGTCAAATAATCGTTGTGGTAGAGACTTGGCTTGCTTAATAACGGTTTTCATATCAATACGCCCGGCAAACCAGCCAAAAGCAAAAAATAATGGCGTTACCAACAACCACAAAACTATTATATTCAAAATGAGTGTCCTTGTGTAGTCTATTATATAATTCAAATACTTTGAGTATATTATTTATGATTTATGTCAATAAAAGTTAAGTTATTACTCAGAAGTTGCTATTTAAGCGGATTATATTTTCTTATGTTTGTTTAATCTGCAGTAAGTGAGTTATTATTGGTTTTGTGCACGTTTTTTATTTCCTCTTGCAGTACCTTAATTTTAGCTTTTAGTTCTAGAGAACGTAAAAACCCATAACCCATTCCAATAATTAAGCCTATTAATAAAAAGATAAGGCATAATATAATTAAAGGTGCACTTAAAGTATAAATACCATAAAAATTAAAGTCAACAATGTTTTTATTATTTAAAATCAAAACTAAAACCAGTAAAAACAATATAATACGTATTATCCAACGGGTTATTTTCATATTAGCTGCTCCATAATCGTTGCGCAAATTTTCGGAGTTTAACAATAATGAGTTAATCGAGTAACAACATTTAACCAGTCATTATAACATATGTATACGTTTAAATTAGAGATTGTGCGCCAGATGGTGGCGCACAAAGTTAACGATAGCCGTAATCTAATAACAATAGTTGTAACTTAATAATTAGATTACTAATTTGAACAGATAATGGCTATCCTGGATTTTTATGGTTGTTTAGTTTTTCAAATTAGGCCATACAGCATTTTTATTAATTATGCCAATATTACCTTGTAAAAATTCATCCATAGTTCCACCAAAAACTTCCGGAGTATATTCTCCAAGTTCCTTCATGGTTACTGGTTTTAGCTGTTCAGGTGTAGCATAACATATTGCATTTTCTGGGCTGCCTTGCCAAGTTGAACTTGGATCACGGTAACGAAGAATAATTGAATAACTAGGGTCGCCTAGAACATAACCAGTGTAGTTGCCCCAAGTTAAAACTGGTGGCTGGGTTGCTGGAGTATTTTGTTCTATAGCCAAGTTATTTACATAATCATCTGGAGCAAAGAATACATATGCATAACCATCTTTATCAGCATACTTACTTAGCATTCGTGAATTAACTGACCAGTAGCTAAGTAGTTGCGGTTGTGGTTGACTTTCTTCATTATTTGCATTAGATACATTATGCGATGTTTGTGGAGGAGGTGGTGGAGTATCTTGGATTTTATGTGAGCTAATACTAAAATAGCTTGCTTGATAATTACCAAAAATAGTATCCGGAGTATCGCTTTCAATAAAAGTTGTTGGGACTTTTATCCGTATAACCTCAACCTGTTGGCTTTCAGCTTTATTGCCATATAAATAAGCGCGGCTACAGCCATCTGGAGCTATATCGTCTGCAGTTACTTCTGTTGAAGAAAGTTTATCTAAGCGATACATAGCGATTTTTCCATCAACATTAATTTTGTTGGTGTTGTCGATGGTATTGTTTGGGTGCGGTAAATTAAATTGTCGGTTAATTAAGCTTGTTTTAACGCTTGATTTGGTAGAAATAGTTAGCATGTTTGATGCTGGATTTACAATGTTGTCATTACTAGTTTGTAGGTTTGAGGCATTATATGCAAACACGCTTGGATTGCCTTCTGTGTAAGGGTTTAATCCATTACCGCCAATTGTGTTCATATCTCTGTCAAGTATGGTTTCCTGTCTAGTGTATAATTGTCCTTGTTGAGATTCAGCCGGGTATGAGTATAAGGTGGCGCTCATATATGCAGCTTGCTGATAAGTTCCGCTAATAATTAAGTCACCATTTTCGCCAACTGGTAAATTTACTACAAGATATTGTGCGTATTGATCAAACCCTAATCCAAGTTGTCCCTGCACATAGCAATCATATCCACAACTATAAGATGATACATTAGCTAAAGATAATGGTATTCCATTAAAATTTACTGTTGGGGATTCAACTGCTTGCTGCCAACCTGTAGAGCTACCATCTCCCCAAACTTGGTAGTAACGTAGTACTAATTGATTGTAGGGATAGCTTTCCGCTGTTACATGGAAAATTGTTTGATATTGAGGCATAGATTCGGCACTGATTCCTGACTCATCCGAATTATTGGGGTTTGAGGTGGCGGTTCCACTATTACAAGCTGCAATGGCTATGCTTCCAAGCAAAGCTAGCAGTATATGGTTCATTTTCATTATTTAAATTTTCTTTCTAAAAAATTGGACAAGCCGATATTTTGGATGTTTACAGCGTAAATTAATACCTTCATTTTTGGTAGACATTAGATTTTTTTGTATCCAAGTACTTTTTTTGTAACTAAGTATTGGGTGCATATAGCGCATATAAAAACATATTAGTATCAGAAAGGATTTCACCAGATATGTTAAAATGTGATGTTACGCATTGAGGTATATGTATTAGACTTCCTTTGTAACCCAGCATTTTTGAAAAGACATATAGGTTAGAAAAGAAATATATTGAAGTAAGATGTTGTTGTAAGCAAGAGGTTGTTGTAAATTAGATATAATGAGGTTATACATGGTACAGTCTAGAATTAGGAAATTACCCCAACAATTAATTAACCGAATTGCTGCTGGAGAAGTGGTTGAAAGGCCAGCATCTGCTCTTAAGGAATTGATGGAAAATAGTATAGATGCTAAGGCAGGTAAAATAGTGGTTAATCTTATGCAGGGCGGAATAAAGCAAATTAAAGTTACAGATAATGGAGTCGGAATTATACATGATGATATCTGCTTGGCAATTGAGCAGCATGCAACCAGCAAGATTGTTGAAGAACAAGATATATACCAAATTGCTACGCTAGGATTTAGAGGCGAAGGTCTTGCTTCAATAGCTTCAATTTCTCAATTTAGTTTAGTGAGTAAGGTTATGCATGAGCAGTGCGGATATGCAATTAATAGTAATTTCGGTATTATTAGCGAAGTATTGCCACAAGCAATAAATGACGGTACTATAGTTGATGTGCAAGATATTTATCATAATATTCCAGCTAGAAAAAGATTCTTAAAATCAGAAACTACTGAATATGGACATTGTAAAAATGTGTTTGAGCGCATTGCTGTTGCTTATCCTAATATAGATTTTGAATTAAGCAATAATAATAAAATTATATATAAGCTTGAGCCACGTACCCCGTTAGAACGAATCGGTGATTTATTTGGACATGATTATACTCATCATTATTTTGAAATTCTGGAGTTTGGGGTGTCTGGAGTTGCATTATCTGGGTATGTATATCATCCAAGTTATTTAAGTGGAAATAAAACAGTTCAATACTGTTATGTTAATGGTAGATATGTTAAGGATCGGGTAATTCAAAACGCAATAAAACAAGGGTTTAGCGGAGTATTGCATCATGAACATCAGCCGCAGTATGTATTATTTTTAGAAATTAACCCATCTGAAGTTGATGTAAACGTACATCCTACTAAAAGTGAAGTGCGCTTTAAAGAAAGTGGGCAAATTCATAGCTTTATTAGTTCATCTATTAAGAAAATATTGAGTAAAAATATTCACGCGGCGCATAATGTGCCTTCTGATGTAGCGATTGAAAGTAGTGCTGTAGATAGCTTGGGGTTTGCTCAAGAATGGTTGCCGTCACACAATGTTCTAAAACCTTACCCGGTAGAACTTAATGATAATAATGATAAATTAGAATTGAAAAGAGTTTCCGTTGCTGTGGCTGGCAATAAACACGAGTTATTTAGTATCAGTAATGGGTTTGGTGTTGAGGGTAGTAATAGGGCCAGAGTTGATACTGATAATATCCATACTAAAAATTATGCGGTTGATAATCTAGAGTATTGTGTTGATAATATGGAATATGTGGTAGATAAAGAGTCTTATGATGGTACGGAACAAATAAATGACGAGGTTGTGACGCCAAAGCCTTGTAATTTTATTCAGCCTCCCTTAGGATACGCTATTGCTCAATTAAATGGAGTTTATATTTTGTCTCAAACAGATGATGGATTAATTGTGGTGGACATGCACGCGGCACATGAACGCATCTTATTGGAAAGATTAAAGCAACAGTTGGCCAATGAACGAATTAATGCGCAAAACTTATTGGTACCTGTTGAAATTCAAGTAAATGAAATTTTATTCGATACTGCCAATGTTTATCAAGTTGAATTAGCTAAGCTTGGGTTTATTATAAGTTTTTTGCATGACGAATATATTATTGTCGAAGCTGTACCGTTTTTTTTGAAAAACCCTGATATAGATGCAATGTTACTGGATATATTAGCCGAGTTGGATAAATATGGTAATAGCAATATATTGGCAGAACATCAGGAAGAAATACTATCTACTATGGCATGTCATAGTGCAGTTCGGGCAAATCATCAATTGACTATTCCAGAAATGAATACGGTTTTACGTGATATGGAGCAAACTGAGAGAGCAAATTATTGTAATCATGGGCGTCCCACTTGGTTTAAATTAAGTATGGCAGAATTAGACAATATGTTTATGCGCGGAAAGTAGCCTGTAATTTTAGACTAATTCAATATTTATTAAAAACACTTATTTTATAGTGTGTTGTAGGTGATAAGTATATCAAATTAATTCAATCTAAATCATAAATAATCAAAATAATTAGACTAAAAATTAGTCTATATTGTATAATCTTTCCATAAATAGTGATTAGTTAAATATGTAATTAAGTAAATGCATAAAACTAATTAAATATTAATTTATGGGAGAGTTATGTCTGTTAAATTAACCAGTACTGAAATAGACAAGCAGTACTATCTAAAACTTCATTCTGAAAATAAGCAAATAAAACTACATGTGCCCAATTTATATTTGTGGGTTACTAAAAAAGGGCAATGTACTTTTAGGTTTAAATTGTATATGAATGGTTGTTTTTCTTGGGTAACACTAGGAAAACATCCAGCTATGACAGTGAGTAATGCTGTAGTTAAGTCTTATGAGATGCAGTCTAAGCGTGATGCCGGTATCAATCCAAATAATGAAAAGCGGAAATTATCAGCAAAAAATATATTATTAAGCGCTTTTATTGATGATTATGTAAAAATTAATAACAAAATTAATATATATGCAGATAGTACCAGGCAATATAGTCAATATGTTTTTAATATTATTGTTGAGCGACTGGGTAGTTATAAGCTACAGGATATTACTACCAGCTTAATTTATGCTAAATTAATAAAAAATTATATTGATGCTGGTAAATTAGCGATGGCAAATCGGTTTAGAATCAAGCTTAAACAAATTTTTGATGTGGCTGTTAAACGAGAATTATTAATTAAAAATCCTGTAGAAAATTTAGACAATTATCATCATCCCAAAGATTCGTATGAACGCAATTTACATTTGACTGAAATTGAATTACAGCAATTTATTAATGAATTATACCGTGCGGATATACCCAATACTACTAAATATTACATTCATTTAATTATAATTTTAGGTGTGCGTAAATCAGAGCTTTATCATGCTACCTGGGACATGATAGACTTTGATAATAAAGTGTTTAATAATTACCAAATAAAAACTAAAAAAATTAATAAGCTGCCACTTAGCCAGCAAGCATTTAGAATATTAAACCAGCTGAAATCAATTTCTACAAGTAATTATATTGTAACTAATGTTAAGTCAATAGGTAAAAATCAACCTGTTAGTCATAGTTATTTTAATAAGGTGTTGGATATGTTAGAGTTTAATAAATTACGAGAGCGTCAAGATAGGATAAGCCCCCATGATTTTAGGCGTGTTTTATCCACGTTGGCGAATGAATCTGAACAATTTGCCCCGATTGATATTGAAATGGCGTTAGGGCATGAAACCAGGTCAGGGGTAGAGCGTCATTATAATAACAATACAGCATACTTAAACTGTAAGCGTGCGGTATTAGAGTGGATGGCAAATAAAATTGATGCTTTGATTGATCAAGATATGGATGTTTATAGCCTATTAATTATATAGGCGTAGTTTTAAAAGGTAAAATTTATGAGGAGTAAAATTTTTGAATGGGACAACCCTATGCCAGCTTTTACTGGTGAAATAAAAGTTGAACATAATTTACAATAAACTTCATCCGGTAAATCCTGTGCCATATACGATTGCTTAATTTGCTCGTAAACCGTAAATATGTATTGTTCATCCATTTTTAATACACCAATAAAAAAAGCCCTAATATCGTGGGAAACATATTAGGGCTTGTTCTGTCGTAAATATTAACGCCTCCGCCATGTGGTTAATATATAACGATTATATAGGTTGATCTTAATTTGACAGGTTGGTATTAAAATGATACAATTACACATTAAAACACATGTTTAAAGGTGGTTATAATGAGTGTTCAAACAATATATGCGCATAAAACAATTGGAATTACTGATTTAAAGCGTGATGGTGGTATTATTGATACCATTACTGAGCCAATAGCTATTCTCAAGAGGGATAGTATAAAGGCTTATCTAATCCCTGAAAAGCTAATGGAGGTAATTGCTGATTATTTAGATGATATTAAATTGGCAAAGCTGGTAAATGAGCGTATAGATAAGGAATGGGATAAAGCAGTAGAGGTTAATATTGATGATTTATAAGATTAAATTTCTGCCTAGCGCACAAGTTGAATGGGATAAACTGGATAACTCTGTTAAACAACCATTATTAAAAGCACTGCATAAGAGGCTATCAAACCCAGTAGTACCAAAAGATAGGCTAAATTGAATCAAGGGTAAAGAGTGTTATAAAATTAAGCTGCGTAGTTATGGTATTCGGTTAGTATACGCAGTTGAACATGCCATTATAACTCTGGTAGTAATTGGGGTTGGTAAACGAGAAAATGATGAAGTATACGAGACTATGTATGATCGGCTGGAAAAACTATAATCATCACAGCCAGACTTTTTATATTTAGTAGGGGAACAGGGTGCCAGAAATATCAAGATTTTTAGGTATTGTGATTAAAATGTACTGGAATGAGCATAATCCTCCACATTTTCATGCTGAATATGGTGAATATGAGGTCACAGTTGATATTAATAAGCAAATTATTAGTGGCAAATTTCCTAGACGAGCTTTAAACTTAGTATTAGAGTGGCTTGATTTACACAAACAAGAATTACTGGAAGACTGGGAGCTTGCTCAAAATCAAAAACCTTTAAAATCAATCAAGCCTTTAGAATAAATGGGGAAATAAAATGCTGCATATAATTGATTGTAAATATATTAGTGGTTATCAATTAGCCTTAACATTTGACAATGGAACTAATGGCATTGCAGATTTAAAAGATTTGCCAAATGAGGGCAATGTTTTTCAGCCACTGAAAGATATTGAGGTTTTTAAAAATATTAAACTAGATCATGGTGTAACTACCTGGTTAAACGGACAACTTGATATTGCTCCTGAATATCTTTTTTTCTTGGTAAACAAAGATAATCTGGAATATAAGGAACTTTTCACCGAATGGGGCTATTTGCCTTAATTTTTTATCATTTTAGTCTAAAAATTAGACTGTGTAAATTTATTAATGGGTATAACTTACTGATATATAAATACTATTTAATGTAAGCTACATTCATGCGCGGAAAGTAGCGTATGAGTTTAGACTGCACCTTACCCGTTAAAATAGGACAAAAGTTTGACCTCCTCACCGCCATAAATAGGCGATGATTCCTACGCCATGATACAGCAAATCTCTGCATCTGGTTCAGTGGGTTCCTGCTTCAACGTATCATATCTGGCTAAAGTAGATGCTACT
>JAUPUP010000102.1 GCA_030917485.1 Pseudomonadota bacterium | reverse complement strand
TAAATTGATTATTTTTGAGATTTTACAGACATTATGATAGCATAAAATGCATAGAGTGACAAGTGAAAAAATAAAAAAGGAACACGTTGCTAAAAAAATGCTCCGACCGTCACCGGTAGCCTTATTTACGGTTTATTTTACAATATACGATCTTAGCTAGTAAAAAGTTTGTTTTTGTTACTGCACTTTACTCGTAAAATTGACCAACCCCTACACCAATACAGTAGTTATTTTATTGAGTATCTCTTTCACCGCAGATGATAAACCAGGCTGTTCCAATATTCGGTTAAGCGTAAATTTAGCTAGTCTTTTGTGGTTTGCTGCTAAATAAACCGCATTACTAAAACCTTGCGCTAAAATACTCGCTAAATGTGGGTTAAATTTGTCAATATTAATGATTTTATCGGCGATAAACGAATATCCTTCTTCGGTGTGAAATTTTAACCCATTTGTGGTAAAGGTTCTGAGCAAAGCATAGATTTTATTTGGATTGGTGGCAATGAATTTTTTGTTTACCATAAGCTTGTTGAGCATCTCAGTAGTGATTAATTGACTGCTGGCTTGAACGGCAAACCATTTATCTAAAACTAATTCATTGTTTTCCCATTTAGTATAAAATTCATCTAATACCTGTTCCCGAATTGGCGCATTGAGATCTGCGGTTGCCGTTAATACCGCAAAGCTATCAGTCATATTCTGTGCATTGTGATATTGTCCCAGCACTATAGTTTCTATTAATTGTAACGTGTTTGGATTATTAAGCTTGGTAGATAAGGCTTTCATAATATAAAATAATGCAGTATTTTTTAGGCTGCGTCTACCAAATTCGTTGAAATCATAGTGAGGATTTAAACTTAAATGTAGGTTATATAATTCCATCCATGAGTCAAATAGATGGTCTCCAATTTGCCATGCAAAATCAGATAAAACTGATGCTAGTATTTGAGGGTTTACGTCATTAATTAACAGCAGCATTTCAGAAAAAGTGGGTAATTGAAATAAAATTGCCCGAAATTCAGGAGCTAGATTGATATTGTTGAGTAAATTTTTACAACTTAACCAAAATTCATTATCACTGCTATTATTGGCTACTTGGACGGTTTCTGGTGATGTGTGACCCTTATTTATAAGTTTATTATTATATAATTTAATGATTTTTTGTTGGAGTAACGTCTGAAAATTGTCCCAACGGGTAAATTCATCACTGTCATGGTTGATTAGGTGAAGCCGCTCCTTCTCGGTATAGGCGAATTCAAACTTAATTGGAGCAGAGAACTCACGAAATAATGACGGAACAGGGTGTTGTTTTATATTAGTAAAGGTAAAAGTATTGCTTGTTTCAGTAAGCAACAACACAATCTCATTATCATGCTCTATATAACTTCCAGTAGCGGGTATGATATTAGTTAATTCATACCCGTCTTGATCAATTAAACCAATTCTAACTGGTATTAGCATAGGTAGCGGGTTTATTTTTTCTGCTTGTTCTGTGTCTATTTTACTTGTTGCTGGTGGATTAGTTTTGTGATGGTTAAGCGTTTGAGTAAAAATTAATTGGTATTCTTGTTTACTGCTGTTGTAAACGGCAGTAACAGTTATATGTGGAGTTCCAGCTTGAGAATACCATAGCATAAATTGAGTTAAGTCAATACCATTAGTACCATTATTATTGGCTTGCATCATTGCCTGACAGAAATCTTCACAGGTAGCAGCCGTACCATCATTAGTCTTTAAATATAAATCAAGTCCACGATTAAAGCCGGCATTGCCTAGAATGGTTTGGTACATGCGCACTACTTCGGCGCCTTTTTCATAGACAGTTGCTGTATAAAAGTTATCTATTTCAATATATGATAATGGACGTACCGAGTGAGATAATGGTCCGCTATCTTCAGGAAATTGAACTTGGCGCAATAATTTTACTTCCTGAATACGCTTTAAGGTTTTATTATGTAGGTCTGCAGTAAATTGATGATCACGAAATACCGTTAATCCTTCTTTTAAGGATAATTGAAACCAGTCACGACAGGTTACACGGTTACCAGTCCAGTTATGAAAATATTCATGAGCTATTACAGCTTCTACATAGATAAAATCAGTATCAGTTGCGGTATCTTTATCGGCAAGAATATATTTGGTATTAAATATGTTAAGTCCTTTATTTTCCATTGCACCCATATTAAAATCACTGGTTGCAACTATCATATAGGTATCAAGATCATATTCTAGGTTAAACCGGTTTTCATCCCACTGCATCGCTTTTTTTAATGACTGCATGGCATGATTAGCCCGGGCAATGTCTGGTTTATCTACATATAATTCTAACTTGACACTTTTATTAGATCTTGTGGTAAAAGTATCGGCAAGGACCGCAAAATCGCCTATCACTAGGGCAAATAAATAACATGGTTTTCTAAAGGGGTCATGCCAAACTACTTTTTGTATAATATCACCAGTACCATCCGTTGAGCTGGATACTATTGTGTTAGCAATTTTCGAGTCTACGACTTTAGAGTTAGAGATTTTTAAATCGGTGACTTTTGAGTCAGCGACTTTCGAGTCAGCTATTTTATTTCCATTAGAGAGTAGCACACTGAAATCTGGGTTTTTGTTAATTATAGTTGTAGTAAAATGGGCCAATACATCTGGACGGTCTGGGTAATAAGTAATTTTACGAAAACCTTCTGGCTCACACTGAGTAATTAAACTGCCATTAGAGGCGGCATATAGCCCCATACAACTTTTATTTTCGTATGGATATACAATAGTTGTAATGTCAAGTATAAATTGCTCGGAAATATGAATGTCTGAGAGGTTTTTCCCGGCGATATGTTTCTTGGATATACATTTATTTGTTGGGATTTTTTCTGAACTATTTTTTTCAATTATGTTGTTTAATGTCTGTTGATTCAGTGTTAATTCTTCGTTTATTATAGAATATTCATTATCGTTTAATTGTCTGTTATTGAGCTTAATAGATAACAGTTTGGCTGAACCATTGAGAATTAGTTTGTGCCCTGAGGTTTTGGGGTTTTTATAGTAATGAGTTATGTTTTGCACATGAACTGTTTTATCCGTATTAACTGTAAAGATTAAGTTAAGTTTATCTACTAGATAGTCAGTGGGTGTATAGTCTGCTAAACACTTTATAGTTTTATTTGACATCAGAAAAATCCTTTTCAGAAACAAACTTGTTGTTTTATATCATAATCCACACAAATAGTGGAGTCTACTAGTAGAGTCTACTAAACTTTCTACCATCTGGTCGCCGACTTTTTATTAAAATTAGTTGGAGTTACTACAGTGCTCAAAGTTGGTTTTGCAAGATATTCTTTAGTTTGCATTTCCATTAATCTGCTTTTGGTACGAGCAAATTCATGCATTAAATCTCCTGACGCATAAATTTGAGAAATATCAACATGACTGGATAATGCTAACTTACACTGATTATCATATAAAATATCAATCAACCAGGTAAGGCGTCTAGCGATATCTTTGCTTTGATCATCTAGGGCATAAATATTACTAATAATGAACCATTCAAACTGCTTGATTAATTCTAAGTAGTCGAGTTGACTTCTTTTATCACCACAAATTATATTAAAGTCGAACCATATTATACCATGACTTTTTTTAATAAATGGTATCTGCCGAGCTTGGATTGTAATTATTGAATTATTTTCTACTGGTTGATTTTGATTGATATTATTAAATAGCATGTTTAGGGTATCAAAGGAATTATTTTCTGGATAGTTAGTGGCATTAATTATAAATAGTTGGTTGGTTGAATCATGAAGTAGTCTATAATCATTGACGCCATCTAAGCAAAGTACAATTAATTTATTATTGATAAGTTCTATAGCTGGTAAAAAGCGGTCACGCATTAAACCATCTATGTACAGATTATCTGGCTTGTCATTTGAAGTAGTGATTATATAAACATTTTCTGCAAATAGGCTATTAAACAGATTTTTTAAAATCATTGCTGATGCTATATCATTGACTATCATCTCGTCCAAAAAAATAATCTTGATTTTTTGGCGGATTTGTTTAGCTACTATTTTTAACGGTTCTTCGTGGGCTTTTAGTGTGGCTAATTGTTGCTGTATATTGTACATAAATTCATGAAAATGAATGCGTTGTTTGAGTGGCTCGGGAAATATACGAAATACTTCGTTCATAATCATTGATTTGCCTCGTCCAACCAAGCCGTAGATGTAGTATCCCATCTGTTTTGGTTTATTAGACAAGCGCTCAAATAAGTTGGTTAATTGACTTCGGTGTTTGAATTTGTCAATAAATGTATCTAACTGTTGTAAAATATCTAGTTGTATACTGTCAAATTCAAGGTTTTTATTTTGAGTTTGAGCATGATACCAAGTTTCAAGTGATTTCATAGCGCCTATTTATTATAATGTATTAGCATTAACATTAACATGTTAGCATTAGCAATTAAATTAAGGCAAAATTGTAACTTATATGAGAGATATACGGTAATTATTTTTGAATATAACATGAAGGTAACTAAATAAATGATGTTAGATCCACGTCGCTATACGCTTGACTATCCGCAGTCTAATACTGTAATTGCCAATGCGATTGAGGTATTAAATAATAATTTACCTCAGGCGCAGTTGGACCAGGTTTTAATTAGGCTGCTGAAGCAAGAAAATGATGCGCTAATCAATGTGGCGCTTAATTTGTCGCCAAGTAATGCAGTAGCCAAGATCATTTGGGAATCGCTAAACCGAGCTGTATTATTATCTGCTGATGTAAATTCGTCGACTCATCTTTTTGCAATACCAATAATTTTGGTAGCTGGGAGTAAAAGTCAGACTAAGTTACCTGGTAAAATTGACAGTGATGAATTAAATAATTTTTTTAAAGAACGTCAATTATTTAATCCAGCGTTTGAGTGTTATATTTCAGGTAAGCTAATTGATCCTAAAGCTATAGCAGCTATTGTACCGTCACAGCTATGCTATTGGGCAAGAAGTATAAAAAGCGCTAAATTGTGGCTGCCTATTTCTGTTGAAGGCAGTAGTGTTGAAGTTGTAAATGAAGGGGTGTTTTTAAGGTTTTTAGTCGGAGTAGGGACTAGTATTAGTGAGAGTACTAGTGATAAGCTGAGCAATAATGATGCTATGAATACTAATAATTCGGTAAGCGTTACTGATGCTGGTGTAAGTAATAATAAACATGGTTGCCGAGTAGCTTGCATAAATTTTAACGCCATTAATGATGATTTTATGGGGTTGATGCAATTAATTCATGCTCAACTACAAACTGATGGAGTTACACTCTTTCCTATTCCATTTATACCAGTTACATTATCTGAAGCATTTGCTGCTGGTATGTTTTATAGAACTGAGATTGCACTGCAAGTTGCGGTTAGCAATGTCGTTCGTAAGATTAGAGAGCATGGATTAACTCCGATTGCTAAAGTTGGTAGTAGTGATGAAGCAATTAAAATAGTTATCACTCCTAAAGAAGCTCAAGAAAATTCAAATTTGAGTAATACTGCATTAGATAATAATACGAATATGCCTTTGTGTGAAACTTCGCTTTGGAATATGACGCGGTTTGACGATTTTGATAGGGTCATGCTAATTATTAATAACTTATTATATGACGTTGGCGTAGAAGTAGAGTATGTTACAAATTTCAATTGAACAAATTGATGCGGTATTACCACAAACTCAATGTACGCGGTGCGGGTATCCAAGTTGCCGTGATTATGCGGCAGCGATTATTAAAGATGAAGCTCAGATAAACCAGTGTCCTCCTGGTGGCGATGAGGGCATTATAAAACTGGCCGCGTTATTAAATAAATCAGTTGTGCCATTAAATACTCAACATGGTGAGATTAAGCATCGGCAAATTGCAATAATTGAAGAAGAGAAGTGTATCGGATGTACTTTGTGCATAAAGGCATGTCCGGTTGATGCTATTGTTGGTACTAATAAAATGATGCATACTGTAATTAGCGACCATTGTACAGGTTGTGACTTATGTGTACCGGCGTGTCCGGTAGACTGTATAATCATGGTTAATGCTGAAAATGATACGTGGAGTAAGGAGCAGGCTGATTTATCTAGAGCGCGTTTTCAAAATCGTGGACAACGTAAGCAAGCAGAAATAGCAGCACGTGAGTTTCGCCTTAAACAACAAGCTGAATTACTAACAAAATAAAAGAAAATAAAAGAAAATGGTATGTTGAATCATTTAGTTAATTTTTTGCGAAAAAAACTCTATTATCAACCATTAATTGGTAGCAAATATTTTAAAAATAGAATATTAAGCAATGAATTATTAAGCGCTAGTTTACTTGATTTTTTGTTGATTATTGCATTTTTGGCGGGATTATCGGGAATTTTTTTTCCAATATTAGGCAGTAATGATTCCAATTTTTATGCTGTGGTTGCTAAACATATTGTTTTATCTGGAGATTGGGTTAATCTGACTTATGCTGGTCATGACTGGCTGGATAAACCACATTTTCCATTTTGGATAACTGCTATAGCATATAAAATTTTTGGTATAAATACTTTTGCTTATGTTTTACCTGGATTTATCTTTACCTTAGTTGGCGCTTACTATACCTATTTACTTACCAAATATTTTTATACTCGCCAAGTTGGACTTTTAGCCAGCATCATTTATTTGACCTCCTTACATTTAATGTTATCTGCTGTAGATGTGCGTGCAGAAGCTTATTTATTGGGTGAGATTATTCCTGCATGTTATTATTGGTTGCTTTATGATGAACAATCATCTGGTATATTGTTGCTAAAAGGAGCTATATTTACAGCGTTGGCGATTATGACTAAAGGAGTTTTTGTTCTTCTGCCTATTTTTAGCGGTTTGGCTTGTGTATGGATTTATAGTGCAGCTTGGCATAATTTTGTGCGTAAAAAATGGATAATTGCACTTATTTTGTGTGGGGTTTTGATTACTCCAGAGTTGATTGTGTTATATCTTCAGTTTGATGCACATCCTGAAAAAATTATTTTTAGTCGGCATTTGGTTTCGGGGATTAGATTTTTTTTCTGGGACAGCCAATTTGGGCGGTTTTTTGATACTGGTCCAATTACCAGTGGGCATCATGGTTTCAATATAGGGCATTATTTTTATTTTTTGCACACGTTTTTGTGGGCATTTTTGCCGTGGAGTATGATATTTATTGTTGCATTATGGAATATTTATAAAGATTTACGCCTATCTTCGGATTTACCTAAAATTAGTCAGCAAAAGCGCCAATATATTTACGTGCTGGGTTCAATTATTCCAACATTTATTTTGTTTAGTTTGACAAGTTTTCAGCTAGACCATTATATTAATATTTTACTACCGTTTGCGGCTATAATCTGTGCCAATTGGATTTGTAACAAGGGTACTAGATTTGTTGGACATCCGGTTTTTTATATGCAAACGATCATGTCATATGGCTTATGTATATTGGTGACTATGTTAGCTGTATTGCTGTTTAATGGCAAGCTATTTGTTGTAATGATTAGTTTATGTGTAGTATGCATGGCTTTATTTACTATATTTAATAATAATAGTTATTTAAATAAAGCTATAGTTTATCCGGTGTTTGCTATTAGCTTGGTATTCGTATTTTTAATGTTGGTAAATGGCCGGCTATATCTTAGATATGATGCTGGATATAAAATTGCCCAGTATTTGAACAGCCAGCCGCGGCAGCTACTCGTTGATTATAAAGTTAATTACTCAAGTTTAGAATTTCATAACAATAATGCATATATGAGGGTGGAAAGCCAGGGTGAATTAGTTACAATGACTAAACCATATTATTTAGTTGTTGATAGTCAAGATTGGCAAATCTTGAAGCCATGGTTGCCTGGTAGTGTGGTTTTAGATAGTTTTCCTTGGATTCGTCAGGAGAAGTTTATTTCAACATTATTTAGCCTTGAGCGTAGAATAAAAACCATGCATAATTTACTTGTTGTGTTTGTTCCAAAATCACATGATGAGCCGATTACAAGATAATTGTAAGTTATAATAATAGTGACAATGTTGCGGATTGAAAGACAAAGAAAGAGTATTGGTGATGAGGTTAGGTAAATTGATTATAGCTGTTATCATTATGGCTTTATTGGGTATGCTATTAGGGGTTTTTACGGCATGGTCACCTGTGCTGGATCAGTATATTGCTGCTATGGCATATGATGAAAGCGCCAATAGATTTTATGGTGAAGTTCATTTATGGTGTAGAATAATTTACTCTTCTATTCCATTTATTACTGGCGCTTTTATTTTGGGTTCTTTGGGGTTGCTAGTATCGGGAAGAAAAAAAATTGCTTTAATTATTTTATTATCGTTATTGCTGGGTACTGGATTATTAGTAAATGCAGCATTTAAAGATCATTGGGGTCGTCCTCGTCCATATCAAGTATTGCGTGATGGTAAGGTATATGCACCGGTTTGGCAGCATGATTTTAATCAAGTGAATGATAACAGCTTTCCCTCTGGTCATGCATCAATTGGATTTTTTCTTGGAGTTCCTTTTTTGGCTTATAAGAGAAGAAAAACTGCTATTATAGTTGGTTTAATTGGTGGAGGTTTGATAGGGGTTGTGAGAATTATTCAGGGTGGGCATTATTTGTCGGATGTTGTATTTTGTGGGTTTTTTGTATGGTTAGCAGCAGAATTGGTTGTTTATATGGTTAATAAAACCATAAGGGAAGTTGTATAGTGGATAAAAAAGTTCTACTGCTTTTAATTGGCATAGTGGCATTAAATATATTTTTTAACGGTCAGTTTCAATTACATTATGACGAAGCATATTATTGGGTTTGGGCACATAATTTATCTTGGTCATATTTTGATCATCCGCCGATGATTGCGTATATGATACGCTTAACAAGTTGGTTTGGACATCAAGAATTATTTGTAAGATTAAGCGCAATTATTACCACGACGATAACCATTCTAGCAATTTATGGCTTGGCGAAGAGAATGTTTGGCGTCAAAGTGGCTAATATTGCAGTGTTACTTGCAATTGCCTGTCCTTTGATTGAGGGCGTGTTTTTTGTAATGACTATTGATAGTCCATTATTAATGTTCTGGTCATTGACCTTATATACTTTTTATATTGGTGTTTTTGAAAATAGGGCTAAGTTTATTTATTTCTCCGGGGTTCTTGCTGGGTGCGGACTGTTATCTAAATACACTGCTGCAATTATTTTTCCGGGTTTGTTTTTGTTTTTACTAACATCTAGAGAGTACCGCTATTTTTTAGTTAAAAAAGAGATATATTTGGCATTTATTTTAGCTATGTTGGTATTTTCCCCAGTAATTTTCTGGAATTATCAGCATCATTGGGTATCGTTTGCTTATCAGTTTAATCATGGTGTGAATACGAGTTTAGAGATTAATCAGCAATCATTTGGTGATTATTGGGGTGGTAGTGCCTTAGTTGCCGGACCTATATTATTTGTAGCCATGTTATACTACTCGTTTAGATATTTAGTGCGTAATTTAATTAACCCTAAATTGGCTTTTTTATTTTGGTCTTATGTTTTTGGCTTAATATTTTTTGCATACTTTAGTTTATTTAAGCACACCGAAGCTAACTGGACTGCACCGATATATATTTCAGCAATTATTTTGTTGGCGATGTGGTTGGTAAGAACGAATAATCGTTTTGTTTATAGAACAAGTTTAGGTTTAATATTTATTGTAATAATTGCTGCTAAATTACCGCTGCTGTTTACTCCATCAATTTATCACAATAAAGTTCCTGGTTTAAATGTGTTTTATGGAAATAAAGAGCTGCTTAATAGGGTAAAACCATATTTAACCAAAAATACAGTGTTGTTGGCATGCGATTATGGTAATGCTTCGCGGGCATGGTATTACTTACAACTTGATAGAGTATATGTATTAAAACAATTTTCCTTTGCGAATGCTTATCGTTATTGGGATTCGTCTGGTATAAATATGACAAATACGCCAATTATGCATGCTGTATACATTTGTGACAGTGAAGACAGAGAAGCGGACGCTGTATTACACAGATATTTTAAAAGCGTAAGACTTCTTGAGTATGCAACATTTAGTAATGTAATTACGGATAATAAATTGTATATTTATCAAGTAAGTAACTAATTGTTTATGTTTAAATGATAAAACTTAGAGAAAATGACAAGATTTAGATAAATGATTTGATGTTGAGAGGAACAATTTAATGAAAAAATTAATTATGGTTGCAACTTATAATGAGCGGGAGAATATTGGTCCATTACTTAATGATATATTTGCAGTTGTAAAAGATGTACATGTTTTAGTTATTGATGATAATTCTCCAGATAGGACGTATGAAATTGTTGACGAATTATCTATGGGTAAATATAAAGATCAGCTATTTTTAATGAAACGTTCTGGTAAAATGGGGTTAGGAACTGCTTATGTTGCCGGATTTAATTGGGGAATAGCACGTAAATATGATGTGATTATGCATATGGATGCCGACTTTTCTCATAATCCAAGATATATACCAGACTTTTTTGAAGCTATACAATCGAATGATTTAGTTTTAGGTAGTCGTTATGTAAAAGGCGGTGGTGTGGTTAATTGGGGGTTGGGCAGAAAAATTATTAGTATGGGTGGTAGTCTTTATTCACGCATTATATTAGGTTTAAAAACTCGTGATTTAACCGGTGGATTTAAATGTTTTAGGCGGCACGTGCTTGAAACTATTGATATTAATAATTTACAGTCAACTGGTTATGCATTTCAGGTTGAAACCACGTATAAAACTTTTTTGCATGGTTTTAAAATTAAAGAATTGCCTATTGTTTTTGAAGATAGACGAGTTGGTCAATCTAAAATGTCAAGTGGAATTTTTTTGGAAGCATTATTAATGGTAGTTAAGTTGCGGTTATCAGTAAAAAAGCCAACTTAAACAAGTGTTGTGCAAAAAAGTTCCCACATGTGTCGTATGACTGGGTATTTTGATGAACCCAACTTAAAGCATAGGACCGCTTATGGCTTATGGGGTCATTTTTATAAAAAACAACGCACGCCCACCATATGAAAGCTTTCCTAAATAAATTCATCATAGGTTCAAAAATACTTTTCGACTACGCGAACACCGCAGGAACATGCATAGTATAACACCATTTGCCATCTAATTTCAAAATATTTTTTATAATTTAGATGAAAATGTATAAATGGTATTAAAAATAAAATTATTTTGCGATTAATGCGCAATTTTTTCTTAACCAATTAAGTTAAAATAGCACCTAGTATATTTGAATATTTAAAATTAGTTAGAGTTTGTTAGAATTTGTTATTAGGAAAAAATCACATATACTATTTGTCATTGAAAGACAAAAAGTATATACTAGACTGCTGTTAGTTATTTGTTTTATTGGTTGTTTATTATGAGTCAAGCTATATATTCAGAAGTTAAAATAACCGCTAAGTCACTTAGCCAGTACTTACATGGTGTAAAAAATCTGCTCGAGAAAAATATAGCTGACGAATGGATAGAGGCGGAAATTGCAAGCATTAGCAAGCCGAGAACTGGGCATTGTCACATTGATCTTGTAGAGATTAACACCCTAAATAAAGAAATTGCTAAAGTGCGGGCTAATATTTGGAAAGTTCAATTACCATTAATTGTAGATAAATTTGTTAAAACTACTGGTAGTGAATTTGCGGTTGGATTAAAGGTTAAAGTAAAGGTAAAAGCTAGCTTTTCTGAAATGTATGCATTTAGTGTTACAATTTTGGATATTGATCCCACATTTACTTTAGGTAATATTGAAGCAAATAAAATTGCTATTTTGAAAAAATTAGAAGAGCAGGGACTAGCAAACAAGAATAAACAGTTTGTTCCACCTTTTCATTTTTTTAAGGTAGCCGTAGTATCTTCAAATGATGCTGCCGGATTAAGCGACTTTAAAAAAGAAGCTGATTTATTAATGCGTTTGGGTTTATGTGTTTTTGATTATTATGATGTTGCTGTACAAGGTGTAAATACATCAGAGTCAGTAACAAATGGATTAAGGAATATATTTATTAAACAGCGTGAAGGCGCTGGTTATGATGCTGCTGTTATCTTGCGTGGCGGTGGATCGATGTCGGATCTTAATTGGTTTAATGACTATAAGATTGCATATGCAGTGGTACAGATGAATTTGCCAGTGTATATAGGGATTGGGCATAAAAAAGATCATTGTGTTTTAGATGATATTGCTAATCAGTCTTTTGATACACCATCCAAAGTTATTTTATATATTGAGAATAAAATCTTGCAGAATTTAAGATTATTGGAAAGAAATTATCAAAATATTCTTCGCGATGCTGCAAATCGGATAAAAAGTATTCATCAGCATACTGTAATTAATTGTCAATTAATTATGAATGAGGCGAGAGTGTTTTTTAATAAAAAACACTCCTTAACATTTAATAATGTATCAATTGCGGTAAATAAATTAGAAAATATCTTGATTAATCAAGAAAACAAGGCTAGGCGAGAAATTATAACTATTATTGACTTGTCAAAATCTCAGCTTAATCAGATTCATTTTAATTGTCAAACTGAAATAACGCATATTCTGGTTAATGCAAATTTTATTTATCGCCAAACGGTGTCTCAATTAAGTAATTTACTTGTTCAGGTTATAGAAAATGGGTTGAACTTAGTCGAGTTATCTTTGGTTCAGATTGATAATTTGATTAAAAAAATAATAAATAATGCTAATTTTCTATTGGATAGTTCTAGAGCTATGATTATTAGGTATGAAGAAACAATTGACAATATTAGTGAAGCTATATTGAATAATTATAGGCTCAAATCAAAACATTTAATGGAATTAGTGTTGGCAAATTCAGTTGAACCACAATTAAAACGTGGGTTTACTATAACACGGCAATTAGATAACAAAATAATGTATTCGGTGAATAATGCTAGAAAATCAAGGAGATTTATGGTACAGTTTCATGATGGAAGTGTAAAAGTAAAGATTATGTAATAAAAAATTGTCTAGGTATTAATTAAATGGAAGTTGTATTAAATAGGAGTTAGATATGTCAAATGTAGCATCTTTCACAGAGAACTTTAATATTTTACAAAAAATAGCCGAAAAATTGCAAAATAAACAGATTAGTGATGTTGATGAAGTTATTAATGATGTTAAGAACGCAGTTGCAGCTTATGATGTAGTAATGCCCAAGTTAAAAGCCGGATTTGAGGAATTGGAAAAATTAAAACAGCATGTTGCAGAAAGTATTGAGGATGAAGGTAAAGTTTAAAGAAATCGCTTCGCTCCGTGTATCAGTGGGGGTCTCTTAACTCCCCTACTGATTATAAATAAAAATTATTAAAATGTGCTGAATTCAGACCCCACTTAACATCTAAAATCTAAATTTGAAGTGGGGGACTTCTTCTAGCACGTCGTTAAACTTAACAAGCATGGTCTAAATAATTGTATAATTAGCTAAGAATTAACGTTATTAGGAATAGGGAAAGATAAATAATGTCAGGAGAAGGAAAGCAGCTAATCAGTTTTGATTATGCTATGAAATATATTTTACGGGATAAGTCTGACTACAGTATCATTGAGGGGTTTTTATCGGCATTGCTTGCAACGGTTAATTATAAGCCAGTTAAAGTGAGAGCTCTTTTAGAGAGTGAATCGAATAAAGATGAACGGCGTGGTAAAAGAATCATTGCTGATATGATGGTTGAAGATACAGACGGTGTGCAATATATAATTGAAATTGAACGTAATGAAAGATATAATTTTATGCATAAGGCATGCTTTTCTAGCAGTCGCATAATTGTTGATAGTATTGGTCAAGGTCAGGACTATACAAAAATAGTTAAAGTTATTCATGTAAGTTTATTGTACTTTGACATTGGTGGCAGCAGTTTATATCACGGTAAGACTATTATGCGAGATGTTAGTGGTAGTGAAAAGCCATTACATTTACACTTAAAGACTAAAGATGGTTCTGTCCAGTATGATTTACATGATATATTTCCGGAATATTTTGTGATATCAATTCCGGCATTTCATGATGAAATTAATCGTAGTATTGATGAATGGTTATACATGATGAAGCATGAAGCAATACGTGATGACTTTAAGGAACAATACATCAAGTTAGCTGCTGAGCGTTTAGCTTTTTTAAAGATGACTATAGG
>JAUPUP010000101.1 GCA_030917485.1 Pseudomonadota bacterium | reverse complement strand
TTGTTAAACATCTACATCTCTATAATCTAGATATGTATAAACCTAGATATGGTTTTTTCTGTGTCTAAACATAATTGAGGGAGCATATGATGTTGTTCATCCGCACTCTGTAAATAATGAATGCTAACTATTTTACGGAATATTTGAACCACCTCATACCCAAATTGTTTTTCTGCCGCATTCAATCTATAACCAAGACTACCTTCATGTTGTATATCTTCAATTAATGAAGTTAATTGATCAATTTTAAAATTAATCTTTTTAATCATTTTAAATACTTTACTCCGTCCAACTCTAGCCCCCGAATAAGGATGTTGAATTAACTGATAAAAGTCCTGAATATCTGTTTTTAATGAATTACATAAATTAATATAATTTAATCTGGTCAAATTACTTCGTCCAAACCAGATATATTCTAATACTACACAGACACCAAACACCAAGCAGGTACATAAAATCCGGTCAAACAAATAAAATTCCGGATGAAAATCTAGCGGGTTTAAGATTTGAATCAAAGTATCAGAAAATAAAGTTACAATAATCACATATTTATTATACGGTAAGCGTGCTGCAAAAGTAATAAGTGATGCTATTACCACCAAAAATATTACAGCCAAGCGATAATCTAAATGCATAAAATACCACACTATACTTACAGCAGCAACCCCCACCAAAGTTCCGACAAACCGCAGGTATGCCCGTTTTAATACCATTCCAGTATTAAATCCGGCATAAATCATTGCTGAGGTTATAATAACCCATTCATCATGCGGAATATGAAAAACCCGCTGCATAAATACAAAGATCATGAATGCTGAAGTTATCTGCCAATACCTGCGGGTAAACAGATCTATATTTTTAAACATAACCCATTCCACACTTGAATCATATTGCTCAAATCTTTTTTTAATCGCGATAACTCTTGATTGTTGCCTTGATTGTTATTGTTGCGTTGATTGCTATTATTGTGCTGATCTTTATCTATGTTCTGTATATCACTAAACTTATCTAATTGAATATCAGTTAGCTGTTGCTGCATTTTTAGCGCTTGGCAGAATTCTTGACATATATTGCATATGGTTTTAATCTCATCATTTTTAATTGTACTTACTTGATTGGCCAAAGCCACAATAGTTGTATAAATACTAATCAGAGATAGAGAAATTCTACGTGCTGCAAATCCATATTCTTTATAACCAAGATTATCAGTAAGTTCCTGCACTCGAATTAGGTGTTTAAAACTCAATTGTTCTGAAGTAAGCCCCTCAGCACTAATTTGTTTAAGCTTCTCAATCATTTCTTCTAAAGTAAAATATATTCCACGCTGCCATATCCGAAAAAAATAAATACTAGGGAACGTAGCATAAAATATGAAACTTAAGGCGGATACTAAAATTAAGCTAACAATTAATTGAGCAAGCTGATGTACATTACCTCCATTAGGAATAATAAGCGCTGAATACGTAATTGATTGAATTACTCCAATCATAACAAATAGCTGAGGTATACGCTGTTTAGCTAAATAAAAGAACGATGCAATAACCATACCAACCGCAAACACAGTTAATAGGCGGTAGTTGTATGCCAAGTTGAGAATAATGGCATATAGGATACAAGCCGCACTATATATCAACAGACATTTCAAACGATTATAGTAACCGCTGATAAGCGGAAAAGCCATGCATGAATATAACGGGAGTTGAATTACTATATTAAAATAAGGAATATTATAGGTAGAATTAATTAATAATACACCAATTAACATAGTTAAGCTTTGCAAGGCATTCACCCGCATTACCCCATATGGATCATAATCATTAATCCGTTGTTTAACTGGGGAGGTTATAGCTTTCGCTATATTGATAGTTAATTTTTTTGCTTTTAATATTATCATTTTTAATATTATCATTTTTAATTTTTTTAAGTTTTTACATAAACATACGCGCTCGCTCCTGGATTAAGTGGATATTTAGGATCAGGATCTAAAATTTTTATCTGAATAGGGAAGCGTTGGGGTAAGTTAAGCCATTCATTATTGTTTTTAACTGTTTGCTGCTGAGTATGCGGGCTTATTACCTGACGATCTGCCGCCCAAATATTATTTATAATTTCCCCATGAAAAATCTTATCAAAATAATACATTCTTAGTATCACCAGAACTTTATTGCCAGGTCGTACAAAACGTAGATCAGTTTCATTAAAATTAGCTTGAACGTACCATTGATCAGTATTTATAAATGAAAATAATGGTTGATGCTGGACAATTGGAGTGCCTACTGCCAAATACATATTATCCACTACTCCATCTGAACCAGCCTGCACGGTAGTTAAATTTATGTTTACCTGTGCATTATCCATTTCTGCCTTTAGTGAAGCAGCCTTCTTTTGTTGTTGAATAATTTGCTTATCATCAATAATCAACTGTTTTTGTAATGAGTTAATTTGACTACTTAAACTTTGGATATCATATTTAAGTTTTTGGATTTCCAACTGTGAAATAGAACGGTTGACTAATTGTCTACTTTTTAGAGAATATTCATATTTGACTTTATTCAGGAGTGCAATATTGGTGTTTACAATATCACGATTTTTTGCAGTTTGTTCACGAATTACTTCAATATTGGCTAAAACCTCTTCATAATTAGATTTATACTTAGCATAGGCTAACTTATATGGCGTATCAAACACCTTAAACAATGGATCGCCTCGATGTACTTTTTGACCATTTTTAACATATATATCAGTAATATAACCAGAAACATCAGCAGCAACTGGCTGCGTATTAGTTACCACAAATGCATCATCAGTGAAGGGAAAAAGATAAGAAAAGAAATGAATTAATCCAGCAATACAGCCTAAAAATATAATAATGGTAGATAAATTTAGTTTATCTCTCCAAAAGTCATAAATTTTAACCATTTATCACCCTAATTTATTATACAATAATTAATCAACAATTAACTAAACGAACCTTAGTCAACCTGCATGACGCAAAAAGGATGACAAAATTGCCATCCTTTTTAACTTATAACTCTTAACTTGCACACAATTAACGTTTAGAGAATTGTTTTCTTCTACGAGCTTTTCTAAAACCACACTTCTTGCGTTCAACTTCACGTGCGTCACGCGTCACAAAACCAGCGCTTGCAAGAATAGGCTTTAACTCGGGATTAAAATCAATCAAAGCACGAGTAATTCCATGTTTAACTGCACCGGCCTGACCAGATTCGCCACCGCCTAATACATTAATTTTAATATCAAATGTAGCTAGATGATCAGTAAGCTCTAATGGCTGTCTAACAATCATGCAATTAATAGCACGAGAAAAATATTTTTCATATACTTTGTTATTAACAATAATTTTCCCAGTACCTTTAACTAAAAATACACGCGCTACAGATCTTTTGCGTCTTCCAGTACCATAGTAGGATTGTCCATTCATAATTCTAATTCCTTATTCAACTACTAATTGTTGCGGTTGTTGTGCACTATGCGGATGAGAGTCATCTGCATACACCTTTAACTTTTTAATCATGGCATAACCTAAAGGTCCTTTAG
>JAUPUP010000100.1 GCA_030917485.1 Pseudomonadota bacterium | reverse complement strand
TGAGCATCAAATAAATCGCGGCGCTTTTCACTCCGCCTTTTCTCTAACTCTTTGATAACTCGCTGTTCTTTGAGTTTTGCCTCTAAATCTGATAGTTTTTTGGCTTCAGCTTTACGTAGTTTTATTTCCGCGTCTAAATCCTTAATTTGCTTCTCTAAGCTTAATTTTAAATCATCCGCCCACTTATCAAGTTTTTCAGTTTCTTCATCAAAGTATTGATTATTTAATTTGGCACTCTCAGACGTTATTTGCAAAATATCATTATCAAATAACGACTCTAATGAGTTATATACTTGCATTTGTTCAATTTTAGTATGCATGGCTTCCAAATTAGTTAATATCTGCTGACAAACTTCATGGTCTAATACCACTCCATTTTCAGCAATGCCTCTCAGCAAAATAAACTCTTGGCGTTCAAATGAATCAACGATTAAAATTCTAGCTTGCATAACCCCTGTGCAACCAATAATTTCCTCTACCATTGATATTTTTTTAGGCTGATTACTGTAATTAAAAACAACTGAGCAATTTTCAACAATTAGAGTCTTACAATGCTCAATAACCTGCTCTGCTAACGGATGACTTATCCTATAATGCTGTACGCTATCACTATGATCTTTAGTAATCCTGTAGCTCCCAAGTTCTGCATTTTCTAAATTATGGTTATCGAATAATTCAAACGCATAATTATCATTAAATTGTGCTTTTTTGGCTAGTGCAAAATTAGTTATTTGCCACAACCAATTTTCATATTGATTGATATACGCAGTACTTTGTTCTAAATTAATTCGTAATTTATCATGAACTTGAACATCAAAGTTTTCTAATAACTGCTTCCGTGTGGTTTGCATAGTTTCATCAATGTCTAGCTCCATTTCCTGACGCAATACGCTAAATGCTCTATCAATATCTTGTGGTGTTCTACACTCTTGATAAATCTTAGCTATACGCTTCTCAAAGTCAATCCCACTTCCAATACTTCCCAATACCTCATCACTAGCGCCAAAAACGCCACTAAATAGCTTAAATTTTTGATCTAATAGCTCATAAACTCTTTGGTCTGCAGCGTTAGATTTATTTAAAAAATTAAGCACAACTACATCATGCTTTTGCCCGTAACGATGACAACGACCAATGCGCTGCTCAATGCGCTGCGGGTTCCATGGCATATCATAATTTACAACTAGAGAACAAAATTGTAAATTAATACCTTCCGCGGCGGCTTCCGTGGCAATCATAATCATGGCATGGTTTTTAAAGCAATCAACTAATGCTGCACGCATATCTGCAGTTTTAGATCCAGTAACTAAATCCGTGGACTGATATTTTTTAAACCATTCATTATAAATTTTTCTGGATTGAATATCCGTATTGGTGCCATTAAAAAGCACTATTTTGTCGGTATAGCCGTATTGGCTTAATAGTTCAAATAAATAATCTTGCGTTCTACGGCTTTCAGTAAAAATTATCGCCTTACTTAGTGCACCAAGTCGATTTAATTCACTAAAACCTTTGTCTAGTGCAGTGATTAACTTCTCACCCTTAGAGTTCTGCTGAATTGATTTGGCTAGCGACTCTAACTGACGCAGTTCAATAACTTCATTGCGAATTGATAATATTTGTGCCTCAGTCAATAAATCAGCTTCAGGCTGCGCTCTTTCATCTTCTTCCCACTCATCGACCATTTCATCAAGTGTTTCAAAATTCTGACCTATATCAGATTGAATTAACTCTAAACAATTTATATGATTAGTTAATTGCTGTTCTAAACGGTTGGCTAAGTTCTCAAAAGTAGATGAAACAGCAAAGCTAGAAGACGCTAATAACTTGCGTAAAATCAAAGTCATTAATTGGCGTTGACTAGCTGGCAAAGCATTCAAGTGCTCTTGCTGGAGATATTCAGATACCTTGCTATAAAGAAGTGTTTCATTTTCAGTCGGAAAATATTCCTCGACCAATGCAATACGATTGGCATATTTGATATATTCTAGTACCTGACGCCGCAAAGCTCTTTTACATAATGGTTGCAAACGAGTTTTTAAATCATCAAAGACCGTTTGATTGTCTAGCTTGCTATACTGAGCTTTAAAGCTCTTTAAGTCACCAAACGCATAATCATCAATGACACTAACCAACCCATAAAGCTCTAGTAAGCTATTTTGCAGCGGCGTAGCCGTTAGTAATATTTTAGGTGCATGATCCAACGCATCTTTAATTTTTATTGCGGTTTTATTATTTGGCTTATAAACATTGCGTAGGCGATGTGCCTCATCAATAACAACTAGATCCCAATTAATTTGCTTTAAATATGGTGATTTTAAGCTAGCAAATTGATAAGAGCAGATAATGATTTGCATCTGATTAAATGGATTTAAATTACCCTTATTAATTGACGAATCAAAAGATGATTTCTCTAAAATCATCGACTCCAAGAAAAACTTGTCTTGCAGCTCTTGGCTCCATTGTTTCCTTAAATTTGCAGGGGTAATTACTAAAATTTTACGTTTACGTTCCGCCCATTTTTGAGCAATTACTAGACCAGCCTCAATTGTTTTACCTAGCCCAACCTCATCAGCTAGAATCGCACCTTTTGATAATGGCGACCTAAATGCAAACAGTGCCGCATCAACTTGATGCGGGTTAATATCAACCTGAGCATCAAGCATCACGCCAGCTAGTTTCTGTAAGCTATTTGATGGACTTTGCTTGGTTAGCTCATAAGCAAAGTATTTAGCTTGAAATGGTAAAACTTTATTCAATCTATTATGGACCAATTCTATTATTTATCTTGTTTGTTATTACTGTTATTTATTTAATTGCAAAGTATAAACTTTATCACTAAAAAATTCACTACTTAATAGGTTTATGAGGTTACTCTACTTTGTTCATGTACATCTAATATAGCTTGAGCTGCATTACTATACTCACGCATCCGTTCCACAACCTCAGCACTCATATCACACATATACTTATAATCAAATAACGGCTTATCTTGATTAAACTGAGCATAAATCTGATAATCAAGATAACCACTATACAGTATTACGTGCAGATTAACCATAGCAGTAGTATTGATCACCTTAGCAATCAAATCAATAAAACTTACTATTGCAGATATTTCAGATTCTTTAAGCAGATATTGATCTCCAGATAGCACATCTTCAACAATATTGCGTACATGTAAGCAGCGCCCACTGTTGACTTCATGTTCGTTACACAATATGCGCATAAAGAAAGTTGAGTAATGAACTACCATCAACCCTGATATGGCATCTAGATTATGTTTCTCATCAATAAGCTCTGACAAACTTTGGAGAATTTGTTTGAGAAGAAGAAGAGGTTTATAGAAGTTCTCGAACTCTTTGGGAACTTGATTTTGGCGCGATTTAAACTTTCTCATGCAATCCTAAGCTTTGTTATTAATAGCATTAACACTTCCAGCCAACTCTTTACCCGCCCTAAAATAGACTATATTTCTAGCTGGTGACTCAACAGACACACCATGCCGAGGATTTCTAACCATTCCTGCAGCACGATGCTTTAACGAGAACGAGCCAAATCCCCGCACTTCAACGCGTCGACCACTTGCTAATGAATCCGCCATAAAATTGAATAAACCACATACTACGGCATGTGATTCTTTTATAGTTAATTTAGGGTAAAGGTTACTAATCTGGGTTATGATGTCAGCTCTTTTCATTTGTTTTTCTCCAAATCAATTTAATTTTTCAAGAGGTTATTTTACTGGTTTAACTAAGCTCTAGCACATATAAGTTTGTTTAAGATTGAACTTTTAAACGTAATCGCCTGGTATAAGTACAATCATATAGTAACGCTCTAATTACGAATCACCAAGTGTTTTGACGCTATCATTCTCATTCGCTCACTTTTTTAAGAGCCCCTCCTAAACCCAATCCCCTAAAAAATACCTCGAAAGTGCTGTTAAAATATTACAAAACTGTACTTATTGGTCAATACAAAAAGCCAGATGGTTTATAATCATAAACTGTTTATTTTAAAAACCAGAACTATGAACTTTCAAATCTATGAATTATCGGAAAATCAACTGATTATTCCAATGGCAATTAATAATATACAAGCTGGATTTCCAAGCCCTGCTGAAGGTTATGAAGAAGAACGTATTGATCTAGCAGATCTATTAGTCACCAATAAAGCCAGCACTTACTGTGTCCGGGTTAAAGGTAATTCGATGATAGATGCAAATATCTTTGCCGAGGATGTATTAGTTGTCGATAAATCCCTTGAGCCAACTCACGGTAAAATCGTGATTGCGGTAGTTGACGGCGATTTTACTGTTAAAAAGCTACACCTCAAAGGTGGACAAGTAAAGCTGATTCCAGCTAATCCTGAATATCCGGAAATTATTTTAAATAGTGAACAAGAGCTGAATATCTGGGGTGTCGTAAGCTACATTATTCATAAAGCCAAATGATTAATCCTTTAATTTTTAAATAGATCGTTACTTATGTGTTCACAATATGAAATCAAGATTAAAACCCAGAACTTAGCCACCTTACTAGCTAAACCAATCGCACTTAATTGTTCTGAACACGACTATAGCTCACACGTTTATCCTTTTGCTCCAGCTCCGGTAATCATCAACCCAAATCAAAGCCGCTTAGAATTAGTGCTAATGGATTACTCCTTAATCCCACACTGGAGCGACAGCAGTAAACCCAAATTCGCAACTTACAATGCGCGTTTGGATCGACCGAATACAGAGAATGGTAGCTTACAAAAGATTTATGAGGTTCCAACCTGGCGTACCCCATTTAAGGCACAACGTTGCTTAGTTCCAATGACCGCTTTCTTTGAGTCTTGCCACAGCGGTAGCCATGCAGGTAATATTGTACAATTTAGCCAAAAAGATCAACAACTGCTCTTCGCTGCAGGGATCTATGACAAATGGGTTAACCCAGTCAGCAAACAAATTATTCATAGCTACGCAATTATTACGGATCAGCCAACTGAGTTCATTCTGTCAGTTGGACATGATAGACAGCCAGTCTTCTTAGCACCTGAGAACCATAGTACCTGGTTAAACTGTAAAGAATTACCCATTGATGATGCATATAACTTTTTAAAACTCAATCAATTAGCAGTTGAATATCAGATTGCTGATTTCCGGGCATTAAAAACTGTCGATACTAAACAGGCAAGCCTATTTTAGTCCGAGTAACTATTTTAATAGAAATTCTCCATGCCAATAGCTCTGGTTGACTGCAATAACTTTTATGCTTCTTGTGAAAGAGTCTTAACCCTAGGCTAGAAGGTAAGCTAGTCATTATTCTGAGTAATAATGACGGCTGTGCTATTGCACGTTCCAACGAAAGCAAAGCCCTGGGTATAAAGATGGGGCGGGTGTACCCTACTTTGAAATCAAGAATTTTTGTAAACAACATAACATCCAGATTTTTAGATCAAATTACACCCTTTATGGCGTTATAGAGAATTGTCATTTACATGGCGCTAATTACACCGCAAAATAACATAACTTTACGCTTTCTTAGAATTTATTACCCCTAAATCAGTAGATATGGAACTTGAAGAGATTGGTGTTCATAATAACGCTGAATGGTGAAAGTATGCTTATCTTCATCCATTTGATGATAAAGTTGGTGCTCTTGCCACTTTATAATGGTGTTACAATCATGGATTAGAAAGGTCTTCAAATGAGACTAATTTATGTTCTTATATATATGTTATTTTATAAAATGAATAAAATCTAATATGGTTAATAAAGCACTAAAGTCAAAACTAACATGAAAACCAGAGTTACAAATAACGCAAGACGAACCACTGAGTTTAATTGCATGAAAAAACATGGTTTTTTACCATCAAAGGTTTTTCATTTTATTAGAGCGCATGGCTTTATTTTTAATTATAAAACCCGTGAATTTTTAAACAATTGCACCAGTATAACCATATTCAAAAATCCAAACCAAAATAATTATTCCACACGCATAATCTCTAATTATGATGGCACCCATCACTGCTATGGAGGATCAGTTCCTCTATGTTTCATCATGCAAATAAGCAGATTATTAGCATCTATCAAGTTTGCAGAGCCAGATTTTAAAGAAGATGTATTTCCAAAAATTAGCAAAAAAATAAAATACCATAAAATTGCAGAGCAATTTTATGAAGCTAACGCTCAAAAAAATATAACGAAATTTATTTGCAAAATTATTCCAAATAGGATAAATTCAGGGTATAAAACAAATTTAACTTGGAAGAAAAAAATGAACTATGTTTTAATGATTAAGATTGTAATAAGTAGCTTTTTTGAAAAAATATCGAATGGGTTAGATTTGTTTGATAAGTTTCTTGACCTAAAAAAATCTAATAATACACAATATCGTAGCAGCGAAGGTTATACTATTTATACTAACCATGAAGAATGTGAAGAAATTGAAAGTATTTTAATCAACCCAGCAAATGGCAATCCAATGTTAGGTAATAGCGGTATTGACATATGCGGTAATCCTTATGGTATGAATAACGATTTATAACCCCACCCATAAGGGTGGCAGCCCATCGGGCGTGTACGGTAGTGGGCGTAAGCCTGAGTAAAAGCCAACGTTAATCGTTGGCTCTTACTTTTGGCCAATACTCGTCTTGATTAATAAATACTATTTTGCATGATTTTTATGCTTATGTTTTAATTCGTGCTGTTGGAACTTATAAACGGAGTATGTAAATAAGCCAATTACTAAGCCAAATATTAATGCAGAACCGACAAACCAATCCATTTAATCATCCTTCCGTTGTAAGATAGCAAACTTTAAAAAGAGTAATGAAGAACACTTATACATAGCCTATAAACCACTGCCCCAGTATTTAGCTTACTTTAATTACTTCAAATGGTTATTTTATCATCAATAATCACCCATATTCTGATATAAATCCATCAAAATTTTTGCTGTTAGAATCCGTTAAAGGATTCTAACTTATGAAAGTGCTTACTGATTACCATCAGAGGTAATCAGCGTCCGAAAATGCCGCATAAAACCCATTAAAGGGTTTTATTGCCTAAAATGCTTCGAAAGTGCTGTTAAATAATCCGTTGCAGGATTATTTAACGATGAAAGTGCTTTGAGAATGCTATCTTAAAACCAGTTAAATGGTTTTAAGACCCCGAAAATGCTTTAATTTATATAATTATACCGTTAGCTAATCCATTAAAGGATTAGCTAACTATCCTTCATCCTTAGTTCTATACAAAGAACCATATAAAGCTAATCGTTTATAATTATGCCTTATAGCTGATTCCGACCAACTCAGAATAGGGTGTTTTGACCCAACCCCTCAAAAGTGTAAAATCTTGGAACCATAATCCGGCAATTTGATTGCATTTGACGCTATTTGTAATTTTTCTTTAATCTTACTCATTCTTAATTCTACGTC
>JAUPUP010000099.1 GCA_030917485.1 Pseudomonadota bacterium | reverse complement strand
TGACTGAGTTCCAAGAGCTGATTAAAGAATTATTGCGTATAATTCCTTTAAATAAAATTACTGAGATTTTCCAGCGGTTGGTTGCTGAAAACGTTTCCATTCGAAATTTTAAAGTTATTTTGGATGCGATGCTTGAATGGTCACAAAAAGAAAAAGAGCCACTGATAATCACGGAATATGTGCGAAAGGCATTGGGTCGGTACATTGCATTCAAATTTAGTGGTGGCAGCTACCTATTTCCTACAATTTTATTATCTCTAGAAGCAGAAGATATTATACGCGACAGCATTCGTTATTCTAACAGCGGCAGCTACATTGCCCTAGATCCGCGTATTTCTGCTGAGATAAACAGTAGAATTGGTGAAATTCTTGAAGAGGTTGGAGATACTCCAAATTTAGTTATTGTTACTCAGTTGGATATTCGTCGTTATGTAAAAGCAGTGATTGAGAAAAATTATCCGGCATTGCCAGTATTATCCTTTCAAGAGTTAGAAGGATTAGCCGAGTTTAACAATTTAGGTATAGTTGAAGTTTAGTATAAAAGGTTTGAAGACATCAGTCGTTGATACGGTAATTAAACTGTTTGTAAAGATGGGTGTTTTTTGATCTCTAGGAGTTGTAAATGTCTGTTGATAGAATTAGTTCGAGTTCAATTTCGCGTACCGGTCAGGTGGAGCGGATTGACAGATTGCCCGGTTCTTCTGATATTAATGCCGAGTATATATTTAGAGAGGCATTTGATTTTTCTGAATTACCGTTTAATGATGAGATGAGAGGTGATGAGGATGAGATTGAATTACTAAAGCAAATCTTATTAATGCTGTTTCAGGATGTGGTTCTTGATGGTTGTCAAATTGTTCCTAGAGGAGCTTTAGTTCAAGGGCAAAAGCGTATAGAAGCCGCATTTAGGCCGCCGTTAACTAAAAAACAAAAACCTACCATATATGTACCTTTGCCAAGTTTTGCTCATGCTATTGATGCGGTTGACCATTTTATTTTTTCGCAGAGGTCGCGAGTGCTTGACGAAGTATCTGAGTTAGTTGTTTTGTTGAGTCAGCGTTTAAAAAATGCAGATTTGGTTAAGCTAATTGTTTTGATTAGTCATGAATATGGGCACTATATTTCATTTCGTAATGGAAATCATACTCGTGAATTAAAGATAGGGCTTGGCATGTTGCACTCTAATATGCAATTTAAAAATAATGCTGATAAATATGCGTTTCAAGTTTTTAGTGAAGAAGTTACTGCGTGGCGCATAGCAGAAGATAGGCTGAAAGCTTATAAATTTATGTGGTGGAATATTTTAGATGACATTAAATATAACAGTTTGAAGTTTTATTACAAGGGTTTGACTCTTAAGGATTCAAGTATTGATGTCTATTGTAACTTATCTATGCTGGGCGTTGATTTATCTATAATTGCGGCTGCCAATGATAAATATGATATAGCAGCCGAAGGGGTCATACCATAAAATTTGCCGAGCGCTTGACAACCCATAAAAGGAATCAAAAGTATTAATAAAGCATGTATAATACATACTATAAGTTAAAAAAGGATGTGTTTTGTTGTCATAAAATTAATAAAAGTTTAAACTAGTGTAGCGTTGCTGTTAGCGCAACCTAAATAAACTTAGGCAAATGGGTAAATGTTTGCTCACATTTACCCTCGGCTGATTTTTAGTATTGCATGTAACTGGACTTATTTCAGTTGCACGTTTATTGTTAGATTTTAATTACGCGTGGTTGCCAAAAGCTTTCTGGAATATGTCGGTCGAGTCCCTCATTTTTTACTGCTTCAAGCAGTTTAATATAATGTGGAGGAAAAATATCGAATTTTGGACATATTTGGTCTGTAATGATTTTGCTTAAAGTTCCGCGTTTTATGCCTAGTATCTGCGCTGCGTAGTCTTGAGACAGTCCCTGACCAACTAAGAATAGAATTTCTTTTTGTCGTGGTGATAGTCCTCTCTTGTTTAACTCAGGCTGATCCTGTTCGTGGTAGTATTTTTTCGATTCATATTTTTCTGTATGTAGTAAAGATATGAACTCTTGGATGCCAAAAAAAGAATATTCATATCCGATTACCTGTACTCCGACTACTTCACCATTGGGGTGTAGTATTGGGGCTGCAGTTCTTGCATATCCATGAAAAGTTTTGATAAACGGCAGCAGTACCACAAAATTAATTGTGTTCTTACTTTCAATTACCTGACGAATCAAGCCATTCATTTGCTGAGTTACATTAATGAAAATCTCTGTATTGATGTTATGCGCTTTGCAAAATTTTTCTACAAAGTCTGCCGTAACTTCTTTGGAGGAGATTTTATTTACATGCTCCTCTTTATATCCACTGCGTTGTATATAAGCACTCATAGCATTGCTCATCCATGCTAATTGAGTGTTAAAGTTCAATATTGCCATACGACAGTTGGAGTCATCTAGTGGTTTAAATACTGGAATAACCACATTCTGCAAGTAGTCTAATTTTTCTTGTTCTGTTAACATTTGCAATTCCATTCCATAGTTAAAATAAGCTGTTACATTGGATTATATCACGCTATAATTTTAGCGCCCCTGTAATTAACGCTCTATTTTTACCGGTAAATATAATAGCCAATAATTTAGAAAGTTAATTTTTCGCCCATCCCGTATATTACACTAAAACATTAAATTTTTCTTGCGTCATTGACGCAAAAACCCACTAAATACAAGCCAAAAACGATTTTTTTAATTTTGTAAGTAATTTATTTATTTAATGTTTTATACATAAGGAATGCTTATATAAAATCAAAAATAAAAAATAAAAAAATATAATATTTTTTAATTAATTTGATTTTTTAGGGTGATAAATTATAATTTTAAGTCATTTTTAAATTTTTTAAGTGGAATAAGTATAGGTGTGGGGACAGCGTAAGCACTTTCAAACTTATTTATTTATGGATTTACTGTATCATGGCATAGTAATTATAATGATTTATAGTAGTGAGGAGGTCAACTAGTAAAAAATATTAAATCAGCTTTAGTATGTTGTATTTGGTTATGGCAGTCTAATTTTTAGCTAGTAAATTTCTAGTTAATATATTTGCTAATTACAACTTTTTATCCTACGTATTATGTTAAAATTCATGCTTGGTATGAATAATTGTGATTTTTGGGAGTATATGTAGTGCAATTAAAAGAAGTTCAACAGTTGATTTTACAACATGATGCCAAGTTTATTGATTTGCGCTTTAGTGATACACTAGGTAAGGAACATCATGTTACTATACCGGTTAGCTTGTTAGACAAAAACCTAGTTGAGAGAGGGCAGCCTTTTGACGGTTCTTCAATTGAAGGTTGGATGGGTATTGAATGTTCGGATATGCTATTAAAACCTGACCTGAGCACTAGTAAACCTGACCCGTTTTATGAGTCAAATACAATATCTATAATGTGTGATGTAATTGACCCAGTAACACAGCATCCTTATGAAAAGTGTCCACGTGGAATTGCAAGGCGTGCTGAGAATTTTTTAATAGAATCCGGCATTGGTGATACTGCATATTTTGGTCCGGAGCCAGAATTTTTTGTATTTGATTCAGTTACTTGGGGTTGTGATTATAGTGGTTCACATGCAAAGATTGAATCGGATGAGGCAGCTTGGTCTTCAAGTATTAAGTATGAAGGTGGTAACAATGGACATAGACCAAACATTAAGGGCGGGTATTTTCCTCTTCCTCCGGTAGATTCGCTTCAAGATTTGCGTTCAGAAATTTGTTTGACTTTAGAATCATTAGATATACCAACTGAGATGCACCACCATGAAGTTGCAACTGCTGGACAGTGTGAAATTGGCACCAAATTTAGTACGTTGGTAGAACGTAGCGATTGGTCACAGGTTTTTCGATATGTGGTGCATAATGTTGCACATCGTTTTGGTAAGACTGCTACTTTTATGCCTAAGCCTGTTGTCGGGGATAATGGCTCCGGTATGCATGTACACCAATCCATATGGAAAAATGGCAAAAATCTATTTGCGGGTAAGGAGTATGCTGATTTATCCAAATTAGCCTTATATTATATCGGTGGTATCATAAAGCATGCACGGGCTTTAAATGCCATTACCAATCCTGGAACAAACTCCTATAAGAGATTGGTGCCTGGTTTTGAAGCGCCGGTAATATTGACTTATTCTGCACGCAATCGTTCGGCAGCTATTCGCATACCTTATGTATCAAACGACAAAGGCCGTCGAATTGAAGTGCGTTTTCCAGATCCATTGGCTAACCCATACTTGGCGTATAGCGCTATGCTTATGGCTGGTATTGATGGAATTATCAATAAGATTGATCCGGGTGTGGCAATGGACATGAATCTGTATGAACTTCCTGAGTCAGAATTAAAGAAAATACCTCAGGTATGTTCAAGTTTAGATATGGCTTTAGAGTGTTTGGACAGTGATCGCGAGTTTTTAACTCGAGGCGGAGTGTTTACTGATAAAATTATAGATTCTTATATTAATCTAAAAATGCATGACGTAAATAAGATTCGGACGACAACTCACCCGATTGAATTTGAGATGTATTATAGCTTGTAATAAATAAATTTGACCTTATATTTTATAAATGCCCCCGTGGTATTTCCAAGTTACAGCTATCGGTGATATGACTGATAGCAGTAGTTGGGTGTGTATATGAAGAGTATATTATGTAAGTACATGAGGAGTGTATTACAAAATATGACTTCGTTAAAAGTTGAAAGACAAAGAGTATATGAGTAAGCGTGACTATTATGAAGTTCTTGGGGTGACCCGTGCTGCTGGCGATGATGAGATAAAAAAATCTTATAGAAAATTAGCGATGAAATTCCATCCCGATAGGGCTTCTACTTTATCTGATCAAGAAAAGAAAAAATCAGAAGATAGCTTTAAAGAAATTCAAGAAGCGTATGCTGTGTTATCTGATCCACAAAAACGGCAAATGTATGACCAATTTGGGCATGCTGGAGTCGGTGGTAATTCAGCAAGCGGTGGGCCTAGCGGGTTTGGTGGGTTTAATAGTGGTGGTTTTGAAGATATATTCGATGCATTTGGAGATATATTTGGTGGTGGCAGGTCTCAAGGGCGTGGAGGCAATGGTAGAAATGGTCCGGCGCGAGGTAGTGATCTTGAATTTCAGATAGAGGTTACTCTCCAGGAATCTGCGTTTGGCTGTCAAAAGCCGATAACTTTTCCTCGTGCTCAAAAATGTGGCACATGTGATGGAAGTGGCGCTAAAAAAGGCACACAACCGGTAACTTGTGATACTTGCGGAGGTAATGGCCAGGTTCGGTTCTCTCAAGGTTTTTTTTCGGTGCAGCAGACTTGTCCGGATTGTCGTGGCAGCGGGCGTAAGATTAAAGAACCATGCACAGATTGTCGTGGCGCTGGAATGGTGCAGGAGCGTAAGAGTGTAAATGTGAATATTCCCTCAGGAATTGACGATGGTTCTACGCTACGTTTAACCGGTGAGGGTGGAGTTGGATTAAATGGCGGAGGTAATGGAGACTTATATGTACATGTCCGAATTTTGCCGCATAAGTTTTTTACTCGGCAGGGTAAAGATTTACATTGTGAGATTCCGATTGGATTTATCACTGCAGCTTTAGGGGGAGAAATTGATGTTCCTACCTTGGATGGTAAAACAGTGAAGCTTAAGGTACCTGAAGGAACTCAAACTAGTAGCGTATTGCGAGTGAGAGAAAAAGGAATCAAGTCACTTCGAGGTCTTGGGTATGGTGATCTTTATTGTCATGTTACAGTTGAGACTCCAGTGAAATTGACTGAAAAGCAAAAACAGCTTTTACGCCAGTTTGAGACTGACATTGGTGGAGAGCATTCGGCTAAGCATCATCCCAAATCGAAATCATTTGTAGATAAGTTGAAAGACATATTTTCTAATTAGTATTTCCATTTATTACAGAGTAACAACTCAAACAAAATAGCCCGGTTTATATACCGGGCTATTTTGTTGCGGCGCATTGTCATTGTATGGTTTTTTATGCTTTATAATATGATATAATTAACTCAACAATTAAATTTATAAGAGAAGAGGTAAATTATGCGCTTATTAGTATCACAGCATAATATTGGTAAATGGGCTGCATATTATGTTTATAAAAAAATTAGAGAATTTAAGCCGACTAAATCAAAACCATTTGTTTTAGGCTTGCCTACCGGGTCAACCCCACTTGATATGTATAAAGAATTAATCAAATTTAATCAGCAGAAGTTATTAAGTTTTAAGCATGTAATTACTTTTAATATGGATGAGTATGTGAGTTTGCCTGACGATCATCCCAAGTCGTATCATTATTACATGTTTAATAATTTTTTTAATCATATAGATATTGATCATAAAAATGTGAATATTCTAAATGGAAATGCTACTTATCTTGATTATGAATGTAAAGTGTTTGAAGAGAAAATTGCTGGTTTTGGGGGTATGGAATTAATAATCGGTGGTATTGGGGAGGATGGGCATATTGCCTTTAATGAACCTGGATCATCCCTAAATTCAGTCACCCGAGTTAAAACCCTTAATTATAGTACTATTTTAGCATCTTCGCGGTTATTTGGGGATAAGGTAGAAGACACTCCTACGCTGGCTCTGACTATGGGAATTAAAACTATACTTGATGCCAATGAAGTACTAATAATGGCTAAAGGCTTGAATAAGTCTCAAGCAGTTGCTCATGCAATTGAGGGATCTGTTTCCAGCATGTGCCCGGTTACTGCATTGCAGATGCATAGAAAGGCTGTGATGCTCTGTGATGAATATGCAGCTTTTGAATTAAAACTTAAAACGATTCGTTATTTTGAGAACTTGAAGGATGAATATTATAATTTAGAACAAGAGGTTGCTACTAAAGGATTTACTAATTAAATGGATATATACTCGAAGTATTTCAATCCTGGACTGTGTCATATCTTATAAAGCGCTTCTCGTGTACTTACATGTACACGGTGGGACTCGTCGGGACTAGTCCCCGTCGTTTTTTATTGCGATATTCCTTGTCCAAAATCGAAATACTTCGAGTATCAAAAAAGTCCAACTTTAGCTTCGCAAGTAAACCAATTACGAATAGTATATAATATATGAGAATATATAAGATCAAAAACGCTTAATTTATTTGTCGTGTTCTTATGGAGAAAACATATGTCTCAATTATCTATGTTTAAGGATACGCAGGTATTTTTGCCTAGTAAAAAATTTAGTGCTGCAGCTAATTTGAATAAACAAAAATATAAAATTCTGCAAAAAAAAGCTGAGGAAGATTACGTAAAGTTTTGGGCTGAGTTAGCCACTGAACACATTACATGGCATAAACAATTTACTAAAACCTTAAATGAGAACAGCCATCCATTTTTTCAATGGTTTGAAGATGGTAAGTTAAATGTATCATATAACTGTTTGGATAGACATCTAAAAAACACCCCACATAAAACCGCTATTATATTTGAATCAGACAGCGGACAGATAGAAACATATACCTATAAAGAGTTACATGCTAAAGTATGTAAATTTGCTAATGGATTAAAATCACTTGGGGCACGGTGCGGTGACCGGGTTATTATTTATCTTCCTCATAGTGCAGAGGCGATTATTGCTATGCAGGCATGTGCTAGAATTGGTGTAATACATTCGGTTGTGTTTGCTGGATTTTCTGCTAGGGCTTTGGGTGATCGAATTATTGATGCCAAAGCTAAAATTATAATTACAGCAGACGAGCAGCGGCGAGGTGGTAAGATTTTGCCACTAAAGAATGAAGTTAATGCTGCACTAGAGCTGATTGGTAAAGCAACAACTGTTGAGCATGTTATAGTTCAGCGAAAAACTGGTGGAGAGACATGGTTGGTGCATGGTCGTGATTTGTGGTGGCATGATTTGATTCGTGATCAAAAAGATATTTGTAGCAGTGTTTGGGTGACGAGTGAGCATCCATTATTTATTTTATATACATCTGGCAGCACTGGTGTTCCTAAGGGGGTGGTTCATGCAAGTGGAGGTTATTTGCTAGGCGCTGTTATGTCAATGAAGTGGGTTTTTGATTATAAACCCGATGATGTTTTTTGGTGCACTGCTGATGTAGGGTGGATTACTGGGCATACTTATGTATGCTATGGTCCTTTAGCCGTTGGAGCTACCATAATCATTTATGAGGGAGTCTTGACGTATCCCACACCTAATAGATTTTGGGAAATTATTGAACGTAATCAAGTTTCTGTTTTCTACACTGCTCCTACCGCTATTCGCACCTTAATGAAATTAGGTGCAGAGTTACCAAATAAATTTGATCTATCCTCTTTGCGTTTGCTTGGATCTGTCGGAGAGCCAATTAATCCTAAAGCATGGCTGTGGTTTTATGAAGTAGTTGGCAAAAAGCAATGTCCAATTGTAGATACGTGGTGGCAGACTGAAACTGGATGTGCAATGTTATCTACGATACCAGGAGTTAATCAATTAAAACCAGGTTCATGTAATTTTCCAGTTCCAGGAATTATTGCTGATATAATTGATGAAGCAGGCAACGCATTAGATAATACTGCTACTGGATATTTAGTAATTAAAAAACCATTTCCGTCACAAATTAGAACGATTTGGAATAACCCAGGGCGTTATATTAATTCATATTTTCCACAAAGTATTGGATGTGGTAAATACTATGTTGCGGGAGATTCTGCATATAAAGATGAGGATGGCTATTTTTGGATTTTAGGGCGGATTGATGATGTTTTGAATGTGTCTGGACATCGGCTAGGCACTATGGAAATTGAATCAGCTCTCGCTGCTAATTCAATTTTAGCAGAGGCAGCGGTGGTTGGTAAGCCGCATGAAATTAAAGGTGAGTCTGTCTTTGCGTTTGTGGTTTGTAAGGGCGGTAATACTCGTCCAGTTGGTGATGAGGCGCGTAGACTGGAGCAAGAGCTGAAAGATTGGGTGGCTGGGCGGATTGGGTCAATTGCTAAGCCAGATGAAATTAAATTTGTAGATAATTTACCTAAAACACGTTCGGGTAAAATTATGCGTAGATTACTCAGAAGTATTGTAAGAAATGAGGAAATAACTCAAGACGTTTCAACTCTAGAGAATTTTACAATTTTAGAGCAGTTAAAGAACTAGATTTTGGGGGCACGTCGTGTGGACACGGCGTAAGTAAAAATTGTGGAATATATTATACAAATAAGAGAATAAAAGGTCTTAGCTGGTTAGGTTGCTTGTACTAGTTTAATTTTTAAAAGGAATTATTATCATGAGTGCAGTATATATTAATACAAAAAATGCAGGTAATAATGATAAACACAATTCTATGCAAACCAAACGAATTGTAATTTGGATTTGTTTAACTGCAGCATTGGGTGGTCTGCTTTTTGGGTTGGATCAGGGGTTTATTGCTAATTCATTAGAGTCGATTAAGAATGTTTATCATTTAGGGGATAATCAGGCTGAGCGGTACGCTGCAATTCTAGCTACTGGTGGAGTAGTGGGTGCATTATTGTCTGGGTTTTTTGCCAGGTTTCTTGGGCGTAAGAAAAGTTTGGTTTTAGCGGGAGCTTTATTTAGTGGATTATCCCTAATTTCTGCCACACTTCCGGTGATTTATATTTTAACTATTTGCCGTTTTGGTTTGGGGTTTGCAGTTGGGGTTGCCTCATTCATTGTTCCGCTTTATTTGTCAGAAACAGCGCCTACATATATTCGTGGATCTATGGGAGCGTTATTTCAATTAATGATTACGATTGGAATTTTTTTGATTGCAGTTGCCAATGTTATAATTGCAAAAATTTTTATTGATCCGCAGGTTGCCTTGCCGATCATGTTTTTAGTGATTGTGGTGTTTGCTTTATTGATGTTGTTTGGCAGCCTTAGGTTACCTGAAAGCCCACGCTGGCTAATGTTAAAAGGCAAAAAAGAAAAAGCGGTTAAGGTATTACATAAGATTTTAAATACTCAAGAAGAGATTGATAATGAGATCCTTGAAATTCAGGAGGCGATAGAGAGCGATAGAGGGGTGAGTTTTGGTGGAGTATTCAAAGGATATTTTTTAAAAATATTAATCATGGGTATTATATTGCAGATGTTTCAGCAATTGGTTGGAATTAATATGATGATTTACTATGCACCGACTATTTTTGGTTATGCAGGTATGACTGGAATTATTGCCTTATTAACTGTGCCCACTGTTAATATGCTGTTTACTTTTCCTGCAATTAGGTTAGTTGAAAAGTGGGGGCGTAAAAAATTACTATATGTTGGTTCAACTATTATGATGATTGCAATGTTTACTGCTGGAATGATTTTTTATCTAATGGGAAATATTACAGATCCTAGCCAAATTAACATGATGCCTAAAGTGATTCTCTTAATTTCAGCCATAATTTATATTTTTGGATTTGCAATTTCCTGGGGACCAGTTGCGTGGATTATTTGTTCTGAAGTATTTCCTTTAGAGTGTCGTGAATTTGGAATGACGATTACGACTATGGTAAATTGGACGTTTGCTGGCATAGTAATGGGTAATGCATTAAACTTTATGCATACCTATGGTAATTTCTCAATTTTTATCGTATTTGATGGGTTTTGTCTGGTTAGTATGGTATTTCTAAAGTTTTTTGTACAAAGATCG
>JAUPUP010000098.1 GCA_030917485.1 Pseudomonadota bacterium | reverse complement strand
AGTTAAAATTTCTCCAACCTTTTGATCATTTTATCACGTTAATGTCCAGTTTTGCTTTGGTCACGGTATTGGCGATATTATTTGGGGATATTATTCCTAAACGAATTGCGTTAGTTTATCCTGAGACAATTGCTGTGGCTCTGGCTCCAATTAACTCCAAGATTATGTATATTGCTACGCCGTTAGTAAATGTGTTTGCTTATTTATCTGATAAAATCCTGACTTTATTTGCTATTCCGATTAATAAAGAGCAATACGTATCAGCTGAAGATATTGAAGATTTATTTGAAGCTGGCGCCCAATCTGGGCTTTTGGTAAAAACCGAAAAAGATTTACTTGATAATGTATGGCGTATGGATGAACGCCAAGTTAGTGCTTTAATGACTCCGCGTTCAGAAATTGTGTATATTGATATTACCGCAAGTGATGAAGAAAATCTCGAGATAATTTTAAATAATCCATCTAAACAAATTATTGTTTGTAATGAAAATTTAGATCATGTTTTAGGTTTTGGTCCTGCAGGAGAATGGTTAAAAAATATTGTTAAGCAATTGTCAGCCAGAGTAGAAAAACCTAAAATCATCTGGTCGGATAATTTATCCCCGATTCATACCATACCGAATAGCTTGAGCTTAATTGAAACACTAGATTCTTTTCGTAAATATAAAACGTACATTGCCTTAGTTTACAACGAATTTGGGCATGTTGAGGGTATTGTGTCTATCTATGATTTGATGAGCGCTGTTGTAGGCGAATATCCCGGTGTTAATGATGAAAATTTATTGATAATCAAAGATGCTAGCGGAAAATGGCTAATTGATGGCATGGCGTCTATGGATGATGTAAGGTATGCGCTTGAAATTGAAGAGTTTCCGAATGAACAACTTGGACATTATAATACTGCTGCAGGACTTGCATTGTCAATACTGGGCCGCAGTAAAGGACGATTACCCAAAGAGTTTGATAGTTTTAGCTACGCGGGTTACGTTTTTGAGGTGGTAGATATTGATCGTAGTCAAGGACATAGAATTGATCGCTTAATGGTGCAGCGTCAACCCACCCCGTCTGGTTAGTCAGTATAATTTAAAAAGTTTTTCTGCTGTGTGAGCACACTCGTGTGACTACACTTATTATTTTAGTATATCTAATGGCATTTTATTCATAATTGATGTGAGTAAGTCATCTTGATTAATTGTCAGCATAATATTGTTTATGAGAGAAGTGTTTGGCACACAAATTTGACCATCAAAATTTATATTGAGCAAGTAATCATTTTTTATTAAGTCCGCTAGTTTGACATTGGTCAAACTATATTCTTTTTTAAGATTAGTTTTGATTCTACTTTCCAGGTTTCTGCCATAACAGCGCGAGTACTTAGCATTGTCATCGCGTTGCTTAATAAAAATGCGAAATATTTCAAATAATGAAGTTTGTAAGACGTGAGCATGAAATTTATGTGGAATATGTGTAACTAGCGGGTAAAATGCTTTGTAACATGCACTATCTGAAATGTGTTTGAATTTTGTTTTAACCGTGTTGGTATTAAATTGGCTCATCATTATATAGCTATTTTCCATAGAGTTAGCATTCCCATGTATCCAGTTTAGCCAATTAACCATTTTTACGGTAAAATAATCATCTTGCCGATTAATCAAACTATATAAGATTAATAGAGCGTGTTTATTTGGTTCAGCTTGAATTGGAATAGCAATGTTGCAAAACAATACTAAAGAAGTTTGCTCACCTAAACCAAGCTTATTTAGATGATTAGTTAGCTCATTTTTGCTGATACTTAAGACGTAGGCGAAGTACCGATTGAGTATGCTTTTATTTTGTAGATGTAATAATGTTGTGAAAATTTTATTATATTCAATTATTTTTGCATTTAAATCTAGTTTAGCGTATGCTATATCCATGGTATCATTCCCAAAATATTATTAGTTATAAAATTATAAATATACTCTTCGTCTTTGGTTTACTTGCGAATCAAGTATAGTATGTTATTTATTTATGATTTGCCTTATTCACGAATAAGTTAAAAATTAGCCATAGGCTAAAATCATGTTTTATAAAGTGTGTTTTTAGGCTATAATTATTCTTTGAAGTAATGCTTGTCGCTGTGAAAATTATTATTTGAGTGCAGCTCACAGCGGTGTGCTCGAAGTTATATAACTAAACTAGGGTAATACTAGAAATCAAATTAAGAGCCTTTAGTGAGGTTGGTTAAAGTTTGATCCGAGTCATAAATTAACACCTGCTACAGGTATTATAACATGATTCACTTATTTATGAATAAAAATTTGAGGTGTTGAGTGAAATTTATGTATGAAAACATTTATCATGATATCCGGGTGGCTAATCTAACTAAAATCATGACAACTAAATATGGCAACTGGAACGCCTTATGTAGGGGTATTGGTAAAAGCAGTTCTTATATGAATGAGGTAATTAAAGGGGTTAAACGAGAGTTTACCGAGAGCCTCGCCCGTGAGGTTGAATCTAAATTGCAGTTAATTCCGGGTAGTCTGGATATTAGTGATAGCCCAATGCAAGAGCTGCGCTATGTGTTAGTTAAACTGTATTCGCCAGTGTTATCTGCTGGAGATGGTAATGATATATTTAGTGAAGAGCAGGTTGGCGAATTGCCGATACCGATACAATTAATTGTAGAAAAGCGTTTGGATACGGATAAGCTGGCATGTTTAAGGGTTGAAGGTGATAGCATGGAGCAGAAGATTAATAATGGTGCTTATGTTGTTATTGATACTTCTAAAAAAGAAATCGTTAATAATAAAATTTATGCATTTAATATCAATAATATGATTCGGGTTAAGCGTTTATTTAACGCTTTGGATGGAATAATTATTCGGTCGGATAATTCTATTTACCCAGAAGAAAAAGTAACTTTTGATGATATGAGATATAGTGATATGAATTTTTTTATCGTAGGCAAAATTGAAATTATACTTAATATGGAATAGTAAACCAAAGACGAAGACTATATTATAGCTATACCGAATAGTAACTGATTCGATATAATTCGTATACTCGCTTAATTAAGAAATTCAGTAAAAACTTAATTAGTGATTGCTCTTAATTAAGAAATTTTCATATGGTTACATATGCTAATGTTCGTGATTGAAAATTAAAGGTTGATAATGAAAGAGTTTAAAGCTGGCAAGTATATCCAACAAGATTTTTATAAAAGTTTTCAACCTAATCTAATAAATCGTCAGTGGGTTATTGATGATATGGAACTGATTAGTTTATTGGGTAATGCTGATCGGGAAATTGGCAGACTAAGGAAACTACTGGATTAAAGCGTGGAAAAATTTATATTTTTGAAGATTATCTCAAACTATTCCAATGATTATAAGTGTTTTGCAAATTGAGCTTATCTTGTACTTTTTTAATACTGCGTTATGGTACAATACAGGATAGTGAATAATGTGGGCTAATTAAGGAGTCATATTTATGATAAAACTATATCAATTTCCACCACCACCAAATTTTCCTAATTTTAGCCCTTACTGTGTTAAATTAGAGACATATTTAAAAATAGCTCAAATTCCATATACAAACGTATTTACATTAAATTTGTCTAAAAACCCTAAAAAACTCATGCCATATATTGAACTAGATGGACAAATTATAGGTGATTCGTCTTTTATTATCGATAAAATGATTGAATTACACGGTGATTTAGTTGATAATTGGTTGACGCCAGAACAGCAGGCATTAAGGGTGGTTTTTGAGCGCTTATTTGAAAATCATTTAACCCAAATTATGGTGTATTTTCGGTGGGTGCATCCTGAAGGATGGTCGCAGTTTAGAGAGATTATATTTCATGGATCACCCAAATTAATAAAAATATTTATCGGCAATTGGTGGGTAAAAAAGATTGGTTCTCGTCTTCGTGGCGCGCCTGCAGTTGGTAACTTTTCGGCTGATGAATTATTGCGAAGAGCTAAAAAAGATTTTGATGCCTTATCTGCTTATCTAGGTGATAAACCTTTTATGTTTGGTGATAAAATTTCCACAATTGACGGTTTAATGCTTGCGGTATTTGGTGGAATAGCATGTGTTCCGGTTGAAACACCATTAAAAGAGTTGGCTGTTCAATATGAAAACCTTAAAAATCATTCATTACGCTTACTAAGTACTTATTATCCGGGAGAATAAAATAATGTTTATTGTTGATTTAAATTATAAGTTTGATCTGTCAGTGATTGATAAGTTTGTAATAGAACATAGAGCCTGGCTGGATGAATGTTACTTAGCTAAGAAGTTTCTATGTTCGGGAGTAAAAAACCCTCGCACTGGTGGAGTTATTATTGCTCTTATCCCCGAGTTGGAAGAGCTTAAACAATTATTAACTCAAGATCCATACGCGATTAATAATGTAGCTGAGTATACAATAACTGAATTTAAACCTAGCAAATGCCATCCGGACTTTATTAGCTT
>JAUPUP010000097.1 GCA_030917485.1 Pseudomonadota bacterium | reverse complement strand
CAATAGTCAAACAATATATTGAACAACAAAAAACACCATGCTAAACCTTAGAGCAAGCTACGCTAAACTAACGCCTTATATCCATGCCCTAAAGAACATGGTTTTACGGCGTGCCGGATAAGCAAAATAAATAATATCTGCAAGACTAACCGCATTGTTTTACTGATTGAAATTAGTTTTTGATTATTAGCCTGATTCATAATTTACCCCTATAATTTAACAAATGAATGGCGTGTTATAACATATAATTATCATGCAGCAGATATATTTTATTGTATTACAGTAATTATATAATGTTAAGCAGTAATTGCCAATGCAATCTTCATATATAAGTTTATACGTTGTAAAAGTTAATTTGCCCCAACAGCCATAAGCAAAATGTAGTAATATTATGGTATTCCGGCGGAATTAATTGCTTTATAAGTATATATTATATATTGCAGAAGTGCTATAGTAAAAAAGTAAAAAAATTCAAAAAATAAGTGGTGGTTAGTTGTGATTATGCAAGATTTAGAATTAAGTTTAAGTAAAACTAAACGCAAAGAGCAGATGGCTGATTTACAAAAATTAGGTCTGCAATTAGTTAATTTGAGTGAAGAAAAATTACAAAAAATTGAATTACCACCAGTATTGTTTGATGCTATAACTCTTGCCAAAAAATTGACGGCAAATGGAGCGATCCGTCGCCACAACCAGTATATCGGCAGGCTAATGCGTGAGGTAGATGCTGATTATATTCGGTCTGAGTTAGCTAAATCTGAAGCCGATTCGGTGTACACTGCTAAATTACTGCATTCGTGTGAAAAGTGGCGTGAGCGTCTCCTGGATAATGATGGGGAATTAAATTTGTTTATAAATGAATATGTGGTGGATGATATTAGTGAATTAAAGAGTCTTATTCGGAGCGCCAGACGAGAGAAACTGCTACAAGCTCAGATAAAAAATTATCGTAAATTATTTAAGCTTATTCGTGATATTATAGAACATTCTGGAATAGAAATGGAGTAACAATGAACCCGATTCAACTAGCAATTATTGCTTTTGTAGTAGTAGTAATTTTATTAACACTTGGTTATTATTGGTATGATGATGCAAAATTTAAACGCAAGGTAGAAAACAACTTTAACCAAGCTGGTAGTGACGTGCTTATTGATGAAAATAAGGCAACGGTATTTGATGGTATAGATTCGCGTTCTCATGGAAGTGTTGCGGAGCATTCTAAATTCATGCAAAAAGATGTAGAATTAGATAGTGGGCAAAATAGATTAGATGATAGGCAAAGTAGCCAACATATTAAGATTAAGCGTGATCCATTGCTGGGAGATGTTGGGGATAAGCATAATTCTGAAAAATTAACCAGTGTAAACAATAAGTTAATTTATGCAAATAATAAACTAGATGAGCCATCAAATGAGCCTGTCAAAGCAGAAGTGTCGAAAGCAGCGCTTAAAAATGAAGGGGTGGTAGAAACTAATATTCAGTTAGGACATGGATTGTCCGGTTTGGGAGAGAGTGTTCCAGATGTGCCGGAAGACAGTGTTGAGGCGTTTTTTGTAAAATTAGATCAATTCGATTTTGGATTTATCCAAGATATTAATAGAGAGTTTGATTTAGTAATTGATATTGTTTTTGAAGAGCCCAAAAAATTAAAAATTCTTCCTGAAATTACCCAGTTTACTCATAAGTACTTCATATTCTATGTTATGGATAAAGACAATGTATGGCAAATTTTTGAAAAAGGTAAAAAATATCAAGTAAAGGCGCTTAAACTTGTAGTGCAGCTAGTCGATAACGAGGGGGTTATTAGCCAGGCTCAAATTGAAAACATCTACAATGAGTTACATAAATTTGTAGTTAAAAATGACGCACACATACGTTGCTCTGATTATGAGAAGAACATTCTTAATATTCAGGAGCAGATAAAGTTATTGAATAATATAGAATTAACCCTTGAATTATATCTATTAAGTAAAGATAAAATTCAGTATTCTGCATTGAACAAGTTTTTTGTGAATAACGGTCTTAATCAACTATCGGGTATTTTTAGTTTTATGGAAGACAAAAATGCTTTGTTTACCATAGCTAATGAGAATCAGGGTTTGCTGAGCAATAAGGATGAGTATAACCTACTATCCGTTACTGCAAAATTACATCTCCATAAAGATCCGCTGTATGTGTTGGATAAAATTTTTGAATTGAGCGAAAAATTCATGCAGCAGTTTGAGTCACGGCTTTTGACGACGAATAAACAAGTGATATCCCAAAAAGAATATGATCAGTTATATGATTATGTTAAGCGCTATGCTGATTCTGCACGTAAAAAACGGATTCAGTTGGGTGGGGATTTAATTCGGCGGCTATTCTAAACCAACTTTCAAAGTTAAATTTTGACAGTTTTAATTTTGACGGTTTTAAAAAATTAAGAGTTACATTCAATTCTTAGAACTTGTCCCTCAAAGATAACAACAGGGTATCTGCATTAATTGCAGGTTAATATTTATCGGCCTGTCTGATAAGATATTGTCCAGTTGTTCTAATGCTATATATTCTGAGGGATGCACATTTTGAAGAAAATCAAAATAATACTTTCTTTTGTTATGCTATTGAGTCTCGTGGCATGCACATTGTTTAATAATGATGCCAATAGCAGCCAAAACTCGTCTGGTAGTGATGATGGAGGTAGTGCAGTAACTGCTGCTGCAATTAATATGGGCAATATAACTACCATACCGACTAATAGCGGATCTTCCGGGTTATCTACCTTAACTATAACCAATAACTTAGATAATAAGGTTACTTTAAAAAACTCTACCTATACAATTACTCAGAACGGCGCAAGCTTGGCTGCTCAATCAACTAGCAGCAGTGGTAGCCCAATTGATATGAGTCAGTGTGCTTCTATACCCGCACGCGGTACTTGTAGTGTTAGCTTAAGTCAACCGTCGGGCGCAGCACAAAGTCAATACACCATTAATGTTGAATATTTTGATTCAACTGCTAACGCTACCTATAAAGCGAGCAATTTAGTGGCATATTCAGATAGTATTCCTACTACTGACACAGGTGTTCGCTATTCCACTCAAAACAATAATTTATATAATCAACCCAATGGAAGTACTACCCTTACAGTACCGTTTCAATTAATGAAATCATTTTCAAATTTAACTGTAGTAAGTAATAATTCTAACCCAACCTTTGCACCTACCATTAGCTGCCCGGGAAATAATTATACGGCAGGAACTTTATGTAATTTATACGTTAAAATATCTAACGCTGGTACTAGTTCGGTGGTGGCTGGAGGAGTTACTGTAAATGGTGAGATTGCATCTTCTGGTGAGAATGGGCTGCAAACTGGTTTAGGTAGTAGCAAACAAGCGAGTTCATCAAATTTGGGTGGAACTTCGAGTTATTTATTTAATGTACCAATAACTGTTACCCAAAATTTAGCTGGTAACTTAATTACTTCGGCGGTTAATATAATAATTGATCCTTCAGATGGCAGCTCTCAGCAAGCCGTTACTTTGCTCAACAATGGCAGTGCGGCATTAACCGATATTCAGGTAACTGGAGCAACTCCAGTGGTAACTAGTAACAATAATTGTAAAAATTTAGATCCTTATCAACAGTGTACTTTTGATGTCAATGTAACTTCTGAAACTAGTGGTCAATCTATCGTAAATGTTTCTTATAATAACGGCAGCACTTCGGGTGGCAGTGTTGGATTATTAGCTTTTAATGTACTTTATACTTCACCTAGTGCTAGTCCGGGGCTTAGTTTAACTTCGGGACAGGGCAACTTAAATAATATTCCGGTTGGCACAATTCAGTATTACAATATATTAGTCAATAATACTGGTAATACAACTTTGAAGAACATAAAATTTACTGATCCTAGTACTGAAGATGCCTCTTTTCAATGGTCGAGCGGTTCGTGTAGTACTTCAGGTTCGCAGACGCTTGCTGCAGGTGAATCATGTACTTTAACCTTAAAATATTCACCAACTAAAGTCACCAGCGAGGCTTCTCTAAACATTAATGCAATTGCAGACTGGAATGATCAGAAGGGCAACCTGCAAACTTATGCAGCCAGCACATTGGGTGTTACATATAGTTCGATTAGTGGCGATGCTTTTGTTTATATTACGCCTAATTATGTAGGATTTGCAATTAAAGCTGATGGAAAAGATACAGTTGATCAAACCTTTTATGTGATAAATGCCGGTTTGACTTCTACCAAAATTAATTCTATTACAGTTGCACCTGGAGTTAGTGGGTTTCATGATTTAGGTGGGAGTTGCATCGCAGGTCAGACTATTCTTGGGGTGAATGAATCTTGTACCATTAATACACGTTTTGGTGCTACAAGCAGCAGTATGTCTAATGTTGAGAGCCAGATTAATGTTGGGTACAAGCCAAACGGCAGCTATCAATGGGATGTAGAAGCCTTTGCTAACCTAAATTTTAACGCTTCTTTAGCAGCCAGTGTTGCTGTGGATAACATCGTGGTAAGTGGAGCGAGCAGTGGTGACGGAACATCTGCTGCTACAGCATATCAATACATAAATACTCCACTAAACCCGCTATCGGTAAAAGTAACTTATAAGAATTCTGGGTCGTCTGCGGCTAATAAATTTAATGTTGCATTAAATAATCTGCCTATTGGTTATGCTCAGTCAAGCAGTGATAATCCTTGTGGTACTGGTACAGATACAATAACATTGGATGCAGGTCAAACTTGTGATGTAGTATTTTATGCGGTAGATCCAAACGGGCTGTATAATCCGTATACCTTGTCTGGGTCTGGGCTTACATTCAATATCCCTGGCTATAGTTATACGGATAGTGCTAGCGGTGTAAATAATAATCCATTTCCAACTTGGTCATCTGGGCATTATGATGACGGTAAAATTAATATAACCACTAGCTTATTTGCAACAGTTACAACGGTTTCTCCGGTTTGGAATATAAATAATGCTCCTGGAACGCACAATTTTACTTTTTCCAGTCCAAACAATGGTACAGTTATAACTATTCCAACTGATCAATTGATGGGGTTTACGCTTGGAAATAATAGAACTTGCACTATATCTTCAGGTAGTTGCACTATTGCAATTACTAATCCGGCTAATTTTACTGAAGGCGTCGAGTCTTTTAGTTATTATGTTACTCCGGCTGGAATTGCATCACCTAGCGCAAGTAATAGTATTGTGCAAAAGGCCAGCTTTAGTTTAACCTATGTAAAATTTAAATCTATACAGAGTGGGCTCACCGCATTTTGTGCGCTTGATCAATTAGGGATGATTTCATGTTGGGGTCCGGGGACCTCTGGACAATTAGGTAATGGAACAACTAGTAATGCGCTCTATGCAATTCCTGTATCTACCGTTAATACCGGCAATGTGGTATATAAAAGCTTGGTAGGGTTTAATACTACTTTTTGTGCAACAGATACTAATGATAATTTATATTGTTGGGGAAATGGCAGCTCTGGTCAAATTGGCAATAATTCTACTCAAAATGCTTATGTACCAACTAAAGTTCAGATGCCCACTAATGGAGATGGCGCGCAGATAAATTTTACAGCTCTCTCAATAGCTGGGGATACGCTTTGCGGTATCGGTGAGAATGGCCATATATATTGTTGGGGCTATAATGAAAGCGGCCAAGCTGGAGTTGGTACTGTTGGACAAAATGTATTAGTTCCAACTCAAATTAAGATGGCAGATAGTACTGCAGATAAAGAGTTTTTTATCCAGGTGGCTGTGGATTATTATAATTCTGGAGCTGTGTGTGCTGTGGCTCGGTCCGGCAATGTTTATTGCTGGGGTCCTGGTAATAACGGTGAATTAGCTAACGGAGCCAAGACAAATGCACAACCATTGGCAACTAAAATTAATACTGATATGCTGCTGGCTGGAGAACGATTTACCGCTGTACAAGCTATGGGCAATGGTACTTGCGCTATTACCACTGCTGGGAATACCTATTGCTGGGGTTATGGTAATGATGGCAGCGGACACACCACTTATGTTCCAACTCTGGTAAGTAAGGCAAATATGCAAGCTGCAGAGAGTTTTAGTAGTATGGTGTCTAGTGCTAACACAGTGTGTGCAATTAGTAATTTAGGTAATTCTTATTGCTGGGGTTATGGTGGCAACGGACAAATGGGTATTGGAACGACTTCAAATTTATATATTCCAGTGCAAAACAATAGTCAAATTTTATCTATGGCATCCAGTTACTATATAACTGCAACTATTTGTGAGATTGATATTAACCATAAGGTTTATTGCTGGGGGTATAATGAATATGGCAGTGTTGGGAATGCAGACAGTAGTACCTCTACTAACGTAACACTACCTATGCCAATAACTATGCCTAGCGGACATGAAAATGAAATATTTACGCAAATTGCAATTACCGGCAGTGGTAGGACTAGCTGTGGTTTAATTCAAAGTGGTGGAGTTTATTGTTGGGGTTATGGAAGTGAAGGTCAACTGGGTAACGGAGGAACTTCAAGCTCTTCTACTCCAGTACAATTGATGGTATATTAATTATCGGGAGAGTTAGAAAAAATTAAAAAATAAATTCCATACTCCATAGTTATTTTTGTTAAAATACCGATTTTGTAATTAACACTCGGTATTTAGTGTATCGCATTTGATGCGCAGCGTTTAATACCTGATACTTAATGAAAGTAACGACTTGTGGCGATTCTGGAAATTAAAAATATTACCAAGCAGTTTGATGACAATCTAGTGGTTGATAATATTAGTATAAATATTGAGCAGGGCGAGTTTTTTACTTTGCTAGGTCCATCCGGCTGTGGCAAGACTACCTTGTTGCGTATGCTTGCTGGTTTTATTACTCCAGATAGTGGCAGTATCTTACTTGATGGTAAAGATATCACTCATCTACCGCCTGAGAAACGTCCACTGCACACTATTTTTCAGAGTTATGCCTTATTTCCTCATTTAACCGTCTTCGATAATATCGCTTTTCCTTTAAAAATGGCACATTGGGATAAACATAAAATTACCGCTCAGGTAGAAGAATTACTTGAGGATGTGCGCTTAACTAAATTTATGTGGCGTTATCCACATGAATTATCTGGTGGACAAAAACAGCGCGTAGCTATTGCACGGTCGCTGGTTGATCGACCTAAGTTATTGTTGTTGGATGAACCATTGTCAGCCCTAGATGCGCGCTTACGTGAACATATGCATATTGAATTAGTTAAACTTCAGGAAGAAACTGGAGTAACTTTTGTGTATGTTACACATGATCAGCAGGAAGCTTTGGCATTGTCCAGCAGAATAGCGGTTATGAATTTAGGCAGTATTGAACAATTGGATAAGCCGGCAGTTGTTTATTCGAAGCCTAAAACCTATTTTGTAGCAGATTTTTTAGGTAAGTGTAATTTATTAAAGGCTGAAGTTTTAGCAATTACTGATACCGGAGTAAAATTAAAAGTTGCGGATAGCATAGAGTTTGAAATTGTTGATGTAGATAATGGTAACTATGCTGTAGGCCAAATCGGCTGGTATTCAATTCGCCCAGAAAAAATAAAGCTTTCCCGAAAAATGCCCACCACTGAATTTATGTATATTGATAAAGTTGTGGTTAATGGATATTATTATTATGGTGATGCAACATTATATGAGCTTAGTTTTGATGGACAGGTAAAACTTCAGGTAATGTTGAGTAATACCAAGGCAGAGGAACCTAATTTCTTTATTGATAATAGTGAAGTGTTTCTTTCATTTGACCCCGAAGCCGGTAATTTTATAGCTGAAGACCAATGTTCAAATTAACCGAAAAGTATTCGCTGTCCTTGGCGCCTATTGTTTATCTAATCTTGTTATTTCTTTTACCAACTATCATTATGGTATTTGTTGCTTTCAGGATACCTGGCAGTTATGGTGGAGTAGAGCCATTGATAGTCAAAGGCGCATCATCTGGACATATAACCATCAATATGTCTTTAGACAGCATTAAATTTGCCCTTAGCAGCAAGTTTATCTGGCAGCTCTTTCTTCGTTCAATGGTTTACTCAATTATTACTACTTTATGTTGTTTGGGCTTAAGTTATCCATTGGCTATGATGGTAGCTAAAAGTAATAAAAAATATCGAGATATTTTACTTCTACTCGTCATTATACCTTTTTGGAGCTGCTTTTTAATTAGGGTATATGCCTGGATGATTATACTTGGTCCACAATCTGCAGTTAATCATGCAATAAATTATCTTATTGAATCTTTTGGTTTTGCTGCAGTCAATTTACTTTATTCGCCAGTTGCAGTAATAATTTGCCTAGTCTACATTAATTTACCCTTTATGATTTTACCTTTGTATGCTAACTTAGAAAAACATGACGAGGCTTTAATTGAGGCAAGTCGTGATTTAGGAGCTAGTCGCTGGCAGTCCTTCTGGAAAATTACCTTGCCACTTAGTATGCCGGGTATTTTAGCTGGCGGGGCTTTAGTATTTATTCCGAGCATTGGCATGTTTGTTGTTCCTGAATTAGTGGGCAATAATTGTTCGCTAATGATTGGAAATTTAATTAAACAACAATTTTTGCAAACTATGAATTGGCCGTTAGGCAGCGTTACCGCAATTGTTATGACAGTTTCTGTATTGGCAATTTCTGCACTGGTGGGAGTTATTGCCTCCAGAACTGGGGGACTTAGATATGCAAACAAATAAATTATCCAAGTTATTAGTATTTGGTGGAATAGTTACTTTTCTGTTTCTCTATATTCCCTTAGTAGTATTAATTCTATACTCATTTAATGATTCTAGAATTAATGTTGGATGGGTTGGGTTTACCCTAAAATGGTATCAAGTACTGTTTGCCGATCAACAATTAGTTGCAGCTGCGCTTAATTCATTATTAATTGCGGTTATTGCTAGTACAGTCTCAGTGATTTTGGGAACTATGGCAGGGGTTGCGCTGCACCGATATAAAATACCATTTTTGACTGCTTTGGTGATGGTGCCCGTTGCAGCTCCTGAATTATTGGTTGGAGTATCGTTGCTGCTGTTTTTTTTGTTGATAAATTTTACCTTGGGTTATGCTTCAATAATCCTTGCGCATACTGCTTTTTGTATAAGTTTTGTGACTATAGCTGTCAAATCACGTATGTTTGGGATGGATGATAGCATTATTGATGCAGCACGAGATTTGGGCGCTAGCCCGTTAAAAGCATTTTGCCTGGTATTAATTCCCAGTATTCTACCCGGCATAATTGCTGGTTGGCTTATGGCATTTACCTTATCTTTAGATGATTTTGTGATTACTTTTTTTACCGCTGGAGTGGGGTCTTCAACGCTGCCATTAGCTATCTATTCAATGCTAAAGATGGGTGTGACGCCAGAAATAAATGCAGCTTCAACTATAATTATTCTATTTACTTTAATTTTAACCTCAATTGCTACTAAGTTATCGCCCCAGTTGTTTAAATGAAATTTAAATAACAAGTTATAAGTAACACGTTAAAACTTTTGGTGATTTTTTGGTTAAGAGATATCTTAGTATATGTTTAGAATAAGAAATAAATATTTTGATTCTTGATGGATGAGCGACAGATGAGTTATGTTTGTAAAAATTTAAAAACTATACTATATGGATATGTGCTGTTGTGTTTGCTATCACAATTTGCTTATGCTGTACCTGTATTAGATGTATATATTGGATCTAATTATATTGCTGATCCGACCATTGTCCGCCTCGAGTCTTCGTGTAATTGTCGTTTAGAACAGAATTATTTTAATGATAATGGTGAAATGCTGGCTAAAATAGCTGCTGGCGCTACTGGGTATAATGTAATTGTTGCTACTAGTTATGCGGTGAATGAGCTGGTTCAAATGGGTAAGATTCAACCCCTTGATGTAAAAAGAATTCCCAATTTGCGCTATGTTGATCCGGCATTTATGAATCAGTCCTATGACCCAAAAAATAAATATTCGGTTCCATATGCTTATACTCCGGTATTTTTAGCCTATAATGCTGATAAAATGAAACAGCTCGGCATTACTCCTAATAGTTGGGCGGTAGTTTTTGATCCTAAATACCTAGCTAAGCTAAAAGGTAAAGTAACTATGTTTAATTCAGTTCGCAATGTATTTGCAGCCGCATTATTATATTTAGGTAAAGACCCAAATTCAACTAATATTAAAGATTTGGAGGAAGCCCGCGATGTAATTGATAAGGCATCGCCATATTGGGCAAAATTTGATAGTGATAGTTATTATCGTGGATTACTACGAGGAGATATTTGGATATCTATGAGTTACTCAATTGATATTTTTAAAGCAATTGCTGATGCCAAAGCATCACATTCACCAATTAAAATTGAGGCAATGCTGCAAAAAGAAGGCGATATGTATGAATTAGATAATATGGTTATCCCGGTTGCTACTCCCAATTTAAATTTATCCTATGCATTTATTAATAATGCGCTATTGCCGCAGAGTGAGTATGAATTATCTAATGTAACTGGATCTAGTGTGCCAAACCAGACAGCGATTAAGCGCTTAGACCCAAGTATCGCTAATTTAGAATGGGTGTATCCCAAGAATATGCAAAAGATGTATGTATTTAATGATTATTCGCCCAAACTTAGAATTATGCTAAATGAAATGTGGACCGAAATTCAAATGCAGTGTCATAGCATTCATTAGCAAAAAATTAATTATATCGTTAATAAAAAAATCCCCCGCAAGTTTTAATGCGGGGGATTTTTGCTATTTTACTGAGTTTTTATAATGTTGTGCTCCCCATTATCAGTACATTATCGAGAGGTTATTGTGTATTGTGTTCTCTTGATAAATTTTCTTATAAATTTTGTAGGACTGGCGGAAGGTCTTGCCCACGAGTAGTATATAGTTCATGAACCATAGGGATTATTTCCACAAGACCACTTGTTGTATGCATTCTATATAAAGTAAGCAAAGCATTTTTAAATTGTTCTGGTTCATCCCTATATTTCATTACTAATGCATTAACAATATCAAGACTAATAGCAGTGTCTCCATGTATGTCATATAAGAGTTGGAAAGACATTAGAATTTTTTCTGGAAATTGTTTTTCTATTAACTTATCACGAACTCTGTCATTAGTATTTGGGTCTTTTTTATATAAAAATTGTAAAGCCTCTACAGTTGTTTTAGTACTGTTGAGTAGAAATAATTGATCCGCAATAGTATCATCACTTTGGTTGCCATATAACAATTTCAGGGCATTTACAAGTTGTTTTGGTTCATATGAGTATATTGTTTTTGCTAATATAGAAGCAATTTCTTTATTATTATTATTAAATACTAATTTGAGAGATGTTACAAGTTCTTGTGGACAATAAAAGTATGATCTGTTTAATTGAGCAATAACTTTCTCGTTATCTTGATATAAAGATTGCAAAGCTGGCACTAAACTAGTTGGTGCAGTATAATATAAATCTGTTAATATTGCTGCGATCTTGTCCTTTTTATCATCAGGAGTATAATCTTCGTATTTTTGTGAAAGTTCGGCTATAACATTAATAAACTTGTCTTCGTGTTTATTTCGAAGATATTCTATTTCTTGACAATCCTTTACAAGTGGTGTTTGAATTGCTTCCGAGTATACTTCGTTAATTTGAGTAAATATATCATTAATATTATGGTTGCTAATCTTATCTAAATTACCAGCAGTAATTTGATCGTAGACATGCTCCACCATTTCTTTTAGCAGTTTTATTTTTAAATCAGCATAGTCACCCTCTTTGGATTTAAGCTCGGTGTATTTGTCAAAAAGGTTTTTTAACTTGAGATCATCAAATTTTTTTGGATTACCTTTTAAGACGTTAGCATGAACACATGTTTGCAAAAATTCGCATTTTTGATTGAGTTTACTTATATTGTGATTAATATCATAAACATATGCTAACATATATTTTGGGTTAGTTATACCCAATGTAGAGGATTTGAAACTTGTAAAAGTGTTGACTAATCCGCATTCAAAAATATATCTCACTGCACCTACACAATTATGGTATTTGGATAAGTATGTATAATATGTTCCGTCCCTATGATTAACTGCAGAGTTATTGCTATTAAAGTCAGCTATTCCTTTTTGCAGACCTTGTTTATGTAGTCCGAAAAAATTGCCCGCAAATGGTATAGCCATACTTATAAATGGCGGACGTTTTCTGACTGTTTTATCATATGCTGGATCTTCTTCCAATTCGGTACTTATCTTTGGAGCACGCCGTTCAATCGTGGAGCTCGCGCCATCATTATCGTCATCTGGATAAACAGAAAAATACTTATCGTCTATCCCTGCTGCGTTGATTGAGGCACCAACGTGAGAGCATGTCCATTCTTGCACCTGTACTGATTCTTCAGGGGTGTTATTTTCCTTATAAAGTGCATTACAAATGAAATCAATACGTTCGTTATATACATGTAATTTTTGAAGTTCGGTGCATTTTTGGGGAAATTTATAACTAACTGATTTTTTAAATAGTTTGTTGGTTTCTACTAAACCATCTAAATACTTAAGTTTTTCTTCAGGAGTTTTAAACTTCAGCAATTCTTCTCTAATCTTAGGTACGTCTGTTGTGAAAAATGTTCTATACGTCGGATTTTTACCTTTAATTAATTTACAATATTGTGACGAAAATTTCCGGCTAATTATTAATTGTGGATTAATTTCTTTTAATTCAGAAATTGCAACCGTCGCAAATATGGGTATTAATTTGCTTTGTTTGTCACTTGTGGTTGGTTCATTTGCAATTTTTTGGCTAAGTTCTGCAATTTTGAGAGGTATGACGAAAGCAGATGGTGCATGAATATACTTGTTGTTATTTAAATTTTTGATAAACTTATGGATTGTTTGTGAGTTAATATTGTTGATTATAAATTTTCTACTCATGCTCAATAGAGTATCCAATTTATCTTCTGGTACTGACCACAATACTTCATCTTTACTATAAATTAATGCTGACTTTTTGATTAATATGTCTATGCTCTTTGTCGTTTTATTGTATTTGCTGTATACTTTGCAGCTCTTATCTTGTGTTTGATATATAAGAATTTTGCTATGTTTTTGGGATATAGCAGAGCTACTAGTTGTACGTATGTTATCCTCTGCCAAAGATATTGCTAACGTTATTTCTGTTGCTAATTGTATACCTTTTTTTTTGTCAGAATCTGTTAAGTCTTTGTCACGGATAATGTCATCTATACCTACAGATGTATTTTGTGAAGATGGATAGAAGAGTTGGGCAAAATCATATAACATGAGTAAAGCGTATGCAAGAATATTTTTAACTTGATTGTTGTTATAATGATCATTTAATGATTGAGTAGCTTGAAGTAGACTCTCCTCTGTGATGTTAGTATTCTTCTCAGATGGGTTAGTTTGTGATTGTATATTACGTTGATCATCTAATGATTGACTAGCTTGAAATAGACTCTCCGCTGTGATGTTATTATTCTTCTCAGAGGGGTTGGTTTGTGATTGTATATTACGTTGATCATTTAATGATTGAGTAGTTTGAAATAGACTCTCCTCTGTGATGTTAGTATTCTTCTCAGAGGGGTTAGTTTGTGATTGTATATTACGTTGAATGTTTTTTAATAATTTATAAGAGGAGCCGCCCACGCTTGATTGTATACTGGTGTCCATTATTCGTGCAGAATGAAATGAATGAGAATATTGCATATTATTATTCCTTAATGTAATTTTTTATCTGATATAGAGTAACCATATAATGCAAACCCCTATACTATAGATAGTTACGATCGAATTTTATATTATATGGCTGAGTATATACAATAACTATATTTGCAGTGAAAACTCTCTCTTTTTTTTGTATAGTAATATTTGTGCTATATAATATCAGCCTTAATATTGTTTGACAATGTATGCGGTGAATTAAATTGAATTGATGCTGATTTAAAAGATACTTCTAAAAAATAAAAATGCAAGTGGTGATGGTTAGAGCATAGTCTGTCGTCTAATCAGAGAAATCAAGCTGTGCTTATTGGATTGCTTATTGAACAATTGAGCGCCAATTCTGAGATATCTACCTCCTAAGGATATATAACTATATGATTTGACTCAATATTTATAGCATTTTTATATTAAAATTCAATGAAAATATATTCATATAAATCAGCACGTTGTATTTAATATGCAGGTGTCTCACCTTGTGTGAAAAATTTTGCTGGCGGATTCTATTGCAGAAAAATTCATTATGTAAACTTAATATTATCGAATAAGATTAACCGTTATGCCCAATTTTTCTTCTAATTGTTTCCAAATCTTGTCTCCGGTATATACTGATAAATTAAGATGTTTGGCTAAGGTAAGGCAGTATCGGTCACCAAGTGACAATCCGTAAGATTTGGCCAAAGGAGACATCATAACTGCCATCTGGCTTAATTCATCATTAATGGGGTAATGATATTCAATGAGATTGTAAAAAAATCCCACGAAGTGGCAGGATCTGTACCATGTTTAATAACCATCATATTTGCAGCTTCTGCCAAATTGCATGTCGAAATTACTGAATGAGCAAATAATTGCGCTAAACCATCAATATGAGGTTCTCCTAATGCCACAGCAATCAACGCCGAAGCATCCATAACATAACTAATATGCTTAGGTATTACTTTCATGTAAACTCCTCAGCTTCTTTTCGTCGGTTAGATAGAAGTTCATCAACGACAGATACGCCTTTGGGAACAAATTTACTAAAATATGCCTGAGATTCTTTAAGTATGTTATTACGTGTGGTAATTAACCATGAGGTATCTTTTTTAATAAAGATGAGCTCATCTCCGTCATGTACTGCTAAGTCATTTTTTACGCTGACTGGAATATTAATTTTACCATGTGAATATATTTTAGCTTTTATGCTTTTATTATTGTCCTTTATATTTAACACGATATCACCTTCTAATAAGATATTGTATTGATAATAATTGTACCATATTTTGATTGTTAAGTTAATAAAATTTATAACGCAACCTAAAATTTTATATAGGTAAATATTATAAAATTACATAACTTAACCCAATCATTATTAATTTGAAGAAAGAAATCTGTTTTTAAATCATAAGCCGTGTATAAACAGCCGAATCTATTAACTTTCCCACCAGAGGGGCGGCTGCTTTTTAGAAATGCGTAGTTTGGAACTAATTACAATTCTGCCCTATTTTTAGGCTAATTTGTAAATTTGTTGGTTAATCAGGGAGGTCAGGCTATGCTTATTGAATAATTGAGCGCCAATTCTATATACTTTTTGAATCTCTATAATTGAATTAGTAACAAAACATTCATCAAATTGAGTTATGGTATGAGAGTGTATTGAGGCTTGAGTTACTTTAATGTTTAGGCTTTGAGCTGCTTCTAATACGTGAGACCGCATAATTCCTGGTAACACTCCATCCGCTAAAGTTGGGGTATATAGTTGACTATTGCCTACAAAAAATATATTGGCAGTAGTTGCTTCACATATGTGTTCGCACGTGTTAATAAAAATTGCATCATCAAAACCTAAATCTTGAGCTTCACGGCGGGCTAATACCGCCTCTAAATAATTTAAGCTTTTAATTTGAGTAAGAGGAGAGTATTCATTACGTTTAAATGTGGATATATTTAAACTTAGTGGCTGTGGTACGGTATCGGGAAATTTACTAATAGTTATAATTAAATTTGGAGCGCAGTTGTCGGCAATATCAATGCCACGCTTGGATGAACCACGCGTTAAAGTAATTCTCAGAATAAAGGTTTCATTAGTAGCGTTATTAGCTTTGAGTAATTCTAAGCAGGCGCAATGCAGCGTTTCATGAGTGAATGAAAACGGTATATGAAGGAAATGAGCATTAGCCTGTAGGCGAGCAAAATGCTCAGCAAAATGAATTAAGTGTAAATTGATTACTTTAATGGTAGTAAAAATACCATCCCCAAGCAATAATCCTCGATCACTAGCTAAAATTGACGGTTTATTAGCATCAAAGTGGCAACCATTTACATAAATAAGCATATTATTTATTTACTTAATTGATATTTTTAGCCCCCTCCCCACTGGGGGTAAATGAAATTCTGCGTTTTTAGAAGTTAAATTTAACTCCGCCTAGCAGCACATTGGTATTACCTTGAGGGTTAGTTGCACCATAATAATAATAGTCAGTTAAGTTTAATGAAACTTGATGAGTTAGATTAAATTGTAACCCTGCAGCAGTCAGAAAATTCCAACCAGCTTGCTGAGATTGATTATAAGAATCTACAGTGCTACCAACTACAACAGCATTGTCAGCAGTTGCGCCCGGGCTGCCATATGCTCCACCAAGCTGTAAAAATAAACCAAACGCTTCACTAAGCGGTAGAGTTCCTTTTACTGATAGGTCATAGTATTGCATACTTTGATTGGGAGTGCTACCTGACTGAGTAAGCCCAGTTGTACCAATTTCCATTGCCCAGTTATCTGTGAAGTTAACCCCACCATCTACGCGGAACGCAGCATCTGGGGCTTGTATATCATTCCATCCTAATCCGGCTCCAGCTCCGACATATAGGTTATTTCCATCAGCAATTGCTGTTAATGCGCTAGTTGCTAGCAACAACGAAAGAAGTCTTTTCATGTTTTAAATAATCCTCTTAATACAAAATGAAACATAAATTTAGGCTGCGGTATATTGCCACAGGGTATGTATCTAAATTTAAGCTTTGATTTTATCATATATCAATTATTATAAATGTATTTATTTTCTAAAATGAGAAGTCAATTATTTCATACTCTTTTAAGCCTCCTGGCACTTTGACTTCAACTGTACTCCCAATTTCTTTACCAATTAAACTCTGAGCCACTGGGGAAGTAAATGAGATTTTGGCTGCTTTTATGTCAGCTTCATCTTCTCCTACTATTTGATAGGTTGCCATAGAGTCAGATTCAAGGTCAATAAGTTTTACCGTAGCGCCAAAAATGATTCTGCCATTATTGTTAATTTTAGTAGGATCTATAACTTGTGCATAACTGAGTTTTGTCTCAATGTTGGCAATTCTGCCCTCAATAAAACTTTGTTTCTCTCTTGCTGCAGCATATTCGGCATTTTCCGACAAATCGCCATGGCCTCTTGCTTCAGCTATAGCCTGAATTACGTTTGGTCTTTCAACTGTTTTTAAGCGCTCCAATTCTTGTTCAAGTAGCTTAAATCCGTTGACTGTCATTGGGTATTTTTGCATAAATTTATTTTTGAAAACGTTAAAAAATAGTAAGATAATAATAAAAATAATAAAAATGAACTAATAAAAAAACCGAAAGTTTATACTTTCGGTTGTAGCCTATAACAAATTAATGTTATTAGCTGCCCATTTTAGAAGAAGGCATGCTAGCATGTCTCTTGTGGTGCTTATGAGGGCCTGAAGCATTAGTGTGTTTTACTACAACTAAAGTAGGAGTACTGTCAGCAGGCTCGTTGTCAGAAGAACAACCAGCAAACAAAGCCGCAGCAATCATAGCAATCATTAATTTTTTCATATTATTTTCCTTAATAAACAAAGTTACATAAACAACAAATTAAACTAAGTGCACCCAATTTTAAGCTGCAGAGGCAGCTTTATGTGACTTGTGGTGTTTCTTGCTGTGCTTCTTATTGTGCTTGCCAGAAGAAGCAGCAGCCTTGGCTGCAACTGGAGAATTCTCCATCATCATTGGCGAAGAAGCTTCGGCAGCGATAGCAGCACTGGCAAATACACCAGCGAATAAAATAGCCAGTAGGTTTTTCATTTTTATTTTCCTCACTAAAATGTATAAATGATTCCAGAGCGCAAAGCACCGCCTTATTTGTCGATAAGATGACAAACAACACACACTTTGCCGAGATTATAACATAGTGAAATTATAACTGGGCAATTTTTTTATATTTTGTTAATTTAGGGTGGCTTTGCCATCCCGACTATGCTATACTCATTGTCTCTTAATTGAGCTACGGCAGGGCTTGCCGGAATTTAGTATAGATTGATTTTATTAATAATGTCTAGGAGTTAATCAATATGAGTAATAATGAAAAACATAATAAAGCTAATTGTGGTGAAACTTCATGCCATGCTGATGCATGTGATGAAGCTAAGGAATGTTGTGATTTAATCGAAGATTGTTGTGATTATTATGATCGTCGAGTAATTGTTGGGCATCATGCTCCTGATTTCACAGCTCCGGCAGTATTAGGTAGTGGTGAAATTACTGGTGAATATAATTTTAAAGCTGCTACTAAAGATAAATATGCAGTCGTATTTTTTTATCCATTAGATTTTACTTTTGTTTGTCCATCGGAATTAATAGCGTTTGATCACCGATTAGCTGATTTTAAAGCACGCAATGTTGAAGTAGTAGGCATTTCAATTGATTCGCATTTTACCCACAATGCTTGGCGAAATACTCCTGTGGCAAAAGGTGGAATTGGTCATGTTGGCTATACTTTAGTTGCCGATCTAACTCATTCAATTAGTCGTGCGTATGGGGTTGAGTCAGATGGTGGTATGGCATATCGTGGCTCATTTTTAATTGATCGTAGTGGTGTGGTGCGCCATATGGTGGTAAATGACTTACCGTTAGGACGCAATATTGATGAGATGGTACGTATGGTGGATGCGCTACAATTTACTGAAGAGCACGGTGAAGTATGTCCTGCTGGCTGGAAGAAAGGTAAATCTGGAATGAAGGCCGATCCAAAAGGCGTGGCTGATTATTTAGCAACTCATTCTAACGATTTGTAATTTTGTAAACTTAATTTTAGAATACAAGTAGTACGGGCGGTGGAAAGGTTATTAAATTTTACTTACTACTCGGAGGTTACTGCCAGCATATGCACTGAAAACAAGGAATAAGTTAAACAAAGCAACCGGAATGTACAACAAGTACATGAGGATTGCGTCTTTAACTATATGACACAGTTATCAGTGATATAGGCTGAGTAGTAACAAATTTTACTTTTCTGCCGCTGATTCCGTTATTGATCAATTCTAAGAATCTCTATTCATTACAAAATTGGTCAGCAATACTCCAGCAATAATTATCATCCCACAAATTACTACATTTAGTGATATCGGTTGCTTAAATAGCACTACCCCAATTAGTACGGTAGCTAACGGAACACCATTACAAAAAACTGCAACCTTAGCAACCCCGAGCACTGCCAACGCCTCAGAAAACCAAAAATAAGCATATACTGATCCAATAATTGAGGTATACAGCAATGCCAGCCAAAATTCTATCGAATTATTATGCCAGATACTGGATAAATTGCCCAGAACGAGGGCAAAAATAAACAATGAAATAGTACCAAATACTGCGGCACAGGCAATTATAGTTAAAGAATCTATTTTTTGTATAGTAGCTTTTTTATTTAAGATACTATAAATAGCAAATAAAATACTTGTAGCTAAAGCATACAGCTCGCCCAGCGAAATATTATGTATAAAGCTGTGCAATGAAAGAGCTGGTTCACATGCGGGTTCGCTTAGAATGATTACGCCAATTGTGCCGCAAATAGCTATTACCATGCCGATATAGCCAAAAACAGTTACGCGTTGTTTGAAAACAATTGAGGCAAGGAAAGCGCTTAAACATGGAGTAACAGAAAAAATAATTGCGATCATATTTGCTGAAATGCTTGTTTCAGCAGCAAAAAAAGCTAAATTATACAATCCAACTCCAAAAAACCCAATACTAACTAAAAGCAGCCAATTTGCCTTAAATTTAGTTAGATCAATAATCATTCCGCGTTTCTTATGGAGGGCTACTATTAAAATCACGGAGGCAATTAAGTAGCGTAAAAAGGCAATGTCAACCGGCGCCATTTGTTTTACCATATAATTTGCTGTGTGGTATACGCCGCCCCAAGCAAAGATAGCTAAAGCAAGCTTTAAATAGGCTAATTTTTTATTCGCATTCATGATTGTTCCTGAGTTTGATTAATTTCTTGAGTTTCTATTATCTTAAAATCAAAGTGGAGTGCAGCCAGGTTAATATTGTAAATTTTTAACTTAACTTTAGTTCCTCTCGCTTTTGGAGTGGTGAAATTAGTAAGGTCAAGTTCTACTGGTAGACCATCTAGCTGTGCAGTTGTTTTATACACAAAGGTTGCACTAATCTCATTAATTTGTTCCTGGACTAGATATTTTAACGACCAATAATGTTCCATTTTCTTTTGAAATTCAAGATATTTGGCATATGTCGTGTCAAAATTATCCACTACCCCCAATAAAATTGGATCAATTGCAGTGTAATATTCTTTTTTATATAATACTAGATTAATAATTTGCCTTTGATTAATATAATCAGTAGCACGACGAAGGGGAGAGCTTGCCCATGTGTAATAATCTACATTCAACCCAACATGTGAACCTGGATTAAGGGTAGACTTTACTGGATAATTATGCTGCTTTACCCGATAAATTGCCGGCACAAATGCATTGGTTAATAAACGCCCCCAACTGCAATTAGCCAAAATCATTAATTCGCTCACTAATTTATCAATTGGATTGCCACGTATGCGTGGTTTAATTATAATTTTATCTCCATCAAAGCCAAAATTATAGTCAATAAATGAACTGTTTGTTGAAGGTTTTCCACGATTTTCTTCTAATTTTAAGGCAAATTTATACAATAATTTTAACTCATTTTCGAATGGATAACCATGATCATTTTCAAGGTTATCCTGATTAAACATGATTTCCAGCTCTTCAATACGCAGATTAGCGGCAATTTTGACCATGTTTACAGTAGAATTATAACTTAAAATATTAAATTCCTGATCAACCTTAAAATAAATGCTTACTACAGGTAATGTCCTGTTTTCCCACAAACTATATTTTTGTATTATATGTTCAGGAAACATAGTAAACTTATTATTAGGGCAATAAACAGTAGATATATTATCTACTGCCACTTGCGCAAGTTCAGCATCTAGCGCAGGAGCTGCAATATGAATTCCTATCGTATATCCGTCTGAGTTAAACTCAACAGAAAAAGCATCATCAATCTCTGTGGTATTAGCATCATCAATAGAAAAGACTGTTAAGTCTACGACTTTTAAGTCTATGACTTTTAAGTCTATGACTTTTAAGTCTATGACTTTCGAGTCAACGACTTTCAAGTCAACGACGTCTAAGTCGACGACTTTTGATGAAGCCTCAGCGTGGGTTGGATAAGTCTGATGTATGCCTTTAGAGTAATTATCATAGATAAAACATTGAGTAAAAAAATCAGCAAGGTTTTTAACCAGCCCTACATTACAGCATAATTCAAGCGGTGTAATTTTTAGTTCCTGGGCAACATGATGCAGCGCTTTGTAGGTAGATGAGTGCTTATCTGGTTTGTGCAGTAGTCGAAAAATATCAATATTGTCTATATTTTCTATTAAAGCACCGTTAGTAAACGCCTGATTAAAAATATTGGTATAATAATTAAATTCTTGGGCGGCGCGCTCCTGTTTTTGTGCAATATGTAAGCGTAAAGTTTGTTCTTCGGCGGTACATTTTCTAAATGAACCATCTTGATAATTATGAAAAAGTATATTATCTGAGGCTAATTTTATTAATAATGCTGTTTTTTGTTGAATATCTGCATTATCCCCAAAATAAAGCTGAGCTAATTCATCAATTATCACCTTACTGGTATCATCCATTAATTCAGCTAACAACTGAATATCAATTTGGCTGCTTAGCTGACTGATTTTGTCAATGATTGATGTAATAGTGTCAGTATTACCATCCAAGGTATAAATTATCTGGTTTTGTTTGATTTTTTTTTGTGATTGAATATTTTGATTGCTTACCGGATCATTGATAAATTTAACTATGGAATGGTTTTTGTAATTCTCCACCAGTTCTGCTATCTTGTAATGCAAGCCGTCGCTAATGACTAAATAGTTCATGTTTTAATCCAAATTAATATGACAATAAGTATTAAAATTATCAATATCAGCAGACTATTTTGTCTTTGATAGCTTTTTATTATATTGTGTAAGGTTGAATTCTGCTCCTTAGCTGATTTAGTGTCGAGCAAGCTTAGGTTAATCAATCGCGGTAATGAAGGTAGAGTATATGACCAATAAGGTAATTCAGTTTTGATGTTTTTTACAAATCCTCGCCATCCCATTTGACGCGTCATCCATTTTTCTAAGATTGGTTTTGCAGTAACCCATAAGTCTAAATTAGGGTTGAGCATTCGTCCCATACCTTCTACATTAACTATGGTTTTTTGTAATAATAATAATTGTGGTTGTACCTGTATGTTAAATCGTCTAGACACCTGGAATAATTTAATTAAAACTTGTCCAAAAGAAATCTGTGCCAGCGGTTTATTGAAAATAGGTTCGCATACAGCACGAATAGCGTTTTCTAGGGCTTCAATTGGAGTATTGTCGGGTGCCCATCCAGATTCAACATGGGTTTTAGCCACAGTTTTATAGTCACGGTTAAAAAAGGCTAGAATATTAATGGCTAAATAGCGTTTATCCTCTTCGGATAGACAACCTACAATGCCAAAATCAAGCGCAATATATCTCCCTTGAGTATCACATAAAATATTGCCAGGATGCATATCTGCATGAAAAAATCCGTAATTAAATACTTGGGTATAAAATATGTTAACTCCATTTTGTGATAATTGTTCTAAATTAATCTGCATTTTACGTAATTCAGGTAAGTTGGAGATGGGTATTCCATCCATCCATTCCATCACTAGAACGTCATGAGAGCAGTAATCATAATACATTTGTGGAATAATGATTTTTGGGTCGTTTTTATGTAAGCGATATAATTCGGTGGCATTGGCTGCCTCTTGTAAAAAATCTAATTCCGCCCGGATAGTGTTTTTAAATTCTTCAATGACATCCTGTGGTCTTAGGCGTTTACCATCCCGGTAAGCTTTTTCCACAAACCACGCTGCTAGTTGCAAAAGTTTAATATCTTGCTCTATGACATATTCTATATTAGGGCGGAGTATTTTTACTGCAACAGTCTTTACTGTACCAGTTTTCACTGTACCAGTTGCTACTGTACTATTTGAATTGATATCCTTTAATACAGCCTTATGCACCTGAGCAATTGATGCAGATGCCACAGCTTCTATACTAAATTCACTAAATATATCGGCTAGATCTGCCTTTAGGGATTTTTCAACAATCTGTTTAGCAATATTGCCTGGAAATGGTTTTACTTGATTTTGTAGTTTAGACAGTTCTTCAATAAAATCTTCAGGCAGCAAATCCTGCCGAGTTGAAAGCAATTGCCCAAATTTTATAAAGACCGGGCCTAGATCTTCAAAGGCTAAGCGCGTACGTTCCGGCAGCGATTTATCTTGATGCTTAGTTGGGATAAAAAATAGACTAAACTCAACACATCTAGCAAAAAAACTAACTTTATGATAGCGGTTAAGTATTTCATACAAGCCATAACGATGTAGGGTTATGATTATGCGCAATAAACGAAAAAATCTCATAGTTTAGATACTGTTTGTAAATGGTCGATTTTAGCTCGAAGCAGCTCAACCCGATTATTTAATTCATCAATTTGATTGCAAAACTCCTCTATTTCAAACCGAGTGACTAAATCTTGGGTTTCATATAGCAAATACTCACTAATTGAATGGCTGGCGTTATGCTGTAGTAATATTATACTCTTAGCAATTACAAGTATAACTTGTTCTAATTTAATCATCACTGGCTGCAGTAGCGGTGGTAGAGTATCATATACCCCAGAAAAATGTAATTTAGATAATATTTCTAATAACTCTCGTCCAAATTGTGTGTTTCCGGTAAAATTAATTTGTTGGAATGCAGCTAGTTTATCCTGATTCACCACGTAATTAGCACAAGCTAATGGAATTGTAATTTCTACAGTATATTTTTGATGATATGGTTCATATGGTTCATGGTTTTGCGTAGATGCTTTATTATATCTTTGCTCAGATGGGTCAACGAATAATCCGTCAATATCAATAGCGGCATAAAAGCCAACCAGTCCAGCAATACTTAGTTTAAAAGAATGGTTAGTATATTGTTTAAGTAAGTTTATACTACCTTCATTGTGCTGTAAGATTTTATTTAAAGCTGATAGAATTAGAGCATTTAACATTATGCTTTATAACCTTTATGTAACGCTGCAATTCCGAAGGTTAAATTATGTAGAGTTACTTTAGCAAATCCGCTATTTATCATCATTTGAGTTAAGGTTTCTTGATTAGGATGCATTTTTATTGATTCAGCTAAATAAGTATAGCTTTGGCTGTCATTGGCAATTAGTTTGCCGATTAATGGCAATACCTTAAATGAGTATAAATCATAAATTTTTTCTAAGGGTTTAATTATTTTAGAAAATTCTAATACCAGTAATGTTCCGCCGGGTCTTAATACGCGTCCCATCTCCGTAAGCGCTGCTTCCTTGTGTGTCATATTTCTAAGTCCAAATGATACACAAACTGCATCGAAATAATTATTTGCAAAGGGCAATTTTTCAGCATCACATATACATTGAGGAGTCAAAATTCCTTCATCAATTAATCGATCGCGCCCCACTTTAAGCATGGATGAATTAATATCAGTATGCCAAACTATCCCGGTATCGCCAACTAATTTTTTAAACCCAGCGCTCATGTCGCCGGTACCACCAGCAATATCTAACACCTTATCTCCAGGTTTAATTTCAGTGGTAAATAAGGTGAATTTTTTCCATAAACGGTGCAAGCCAAACGACATTATATCATTCATCAGGTCATATTTCTGGGCTACATTGTCAAATACCTTGGCAACCAGTTCAGATTTTTCGTTTTCTTTAACGGTGGTAAAGCCAAAGTGAGTAGTGTTATTGCTAGGTTCATTATTCATTCAAACTACTCCTTAAATTTAAATGCAAGCATTAAGTGTAAGCAAATGGGAATTAAGCAAATTTGCAGACTAAATAAAAGCCAATTTTTTGTTTGAATTTTAGACTTTGACAAATTGATTAATAGCTCAGTTGAGTTTTTCATAGACCCACAGTATACCATAGCCCAATAGTATAATATAGTCGTCATGGCAAAAGCAAGTTCAGCAGCATTGCGTCTCCGTAGCTAAAAAAGCGATAACGATTATTAATGGCATGTGCATACGCTTGTTTAATAGTATCCATTCCTGCAAATGCAGATACTAGCATAAGTAGGGTAGATTTGGGCAGATGGAAGTTGGTTATTAGTTTATCCACGATTTTAAATTTGAACCCTGGTGTAATAAATATATCAGTTTCACCACTTAATGATTTAAAATTAGTCAATGCAGCAGCTTCTAAAGTGCGGAGGCTGGTAGTGCCAACCGCAATAATTTTTCCTTTCTGCGCCTTGCATTGATGAATTAAATGCAGTGTTGACTCAGGAATCGAGTAAATTTCACTATGCATTTTATGTTCATGAATAAAATTAACGCCCACTGGTTTAAATGTGCCTGAACCGACGTGCAATGTTATATGGGCGCACGTTGCACCTTTAGCTTTGATTAATTTGAGTAAATTTTCAGTGAAATGTAGTCCGGCGGTTGGCGCAGCAACTGAACCTGGATTTTTGGCATATACGGTTTGATAACGTTGTTCATCTAATTCATTATCTTGGCGTCGAATATATAAGGGGAGCGGTATATGTCCGTGCTGATCAAGGTATCCAAGCCAATCAAATGTTATTACCTCTTGTATAAGTGATGATTCTTGTATAAGCGATAATTCAAATAATCCATCTAATTTAGTTTTTACAGCTAGGGTAACATTGCCGGGTAAATTAATTAGCATATCAATGTTAATATGTTTGTTTGAACGAATGTGGGCAATCAAGTTATTATTTGGTAAAATCCGCTCAATAAGTAATTCAATTTTGCCGCCACTCGGTTTGTGCCCGAATAGGCGGGCTTTAAGCACTTTGGAGTCATTAAATATTATAAGATCATTAGGTTCTATAAAGTTTATAATGTCTTTAAAATATAAGTCATGTAAAAATTTATTATTATTTACTACTAAAAGCCGGCTCTCATCTCTAGACGGTATTGGATTATTGGCAATCAATTCCTGAGGTAAGATGTAATCAAAGTCACTAAGTTGAAGCATAAAATGTTACTAATCTTATGTTGTTAGGTTCATGGTATTATTTTTTATGGTATTACATTACATCATGTTACATAATGTTACATAACATTACATTACGCCATTAACGTTATGCGTGAGCATGTTTAAACACCCACTGGACAGCTAAAAATACTGAAAATATGGTAAATATTATCAGGATAACTAGCATTTGTCCAAGTTGGAGTGAGGTTAAATTAGTAAGTAAAAAACTATTGCCAAAGAGATATTTTAGGTTAGAAAATAGCCCATTCATGAAATTAATAAACCAATTAACTAAAAAATATGCGAGCAGGCTGGCTAAAGTTACCTGTAGTATGGCGTAATAAGCGAGAGGACGCATGATAAAACTATCTGAAGCGCCAATTAAGCGTGATACTATGATTTCATCTTGACGCAATAACATTTGCAGCCGAATCATATTATATACTACCAATATAAAAACAATCACAAAAACAATTTGCAAAAAAGTAGCAATGTATTTGATGAAGTTAATTAGGTCATTTATTTTGTTTGCATAATTGGTATCCATCTGTACATTATCCACCATGTTCATATTGCCTATTCGTTCGATTAGTTGACTTAACAATTTTGGGTTGGCAGTGTTGGTGTTTACAATTAACACATCCGGCAGCGGGTTAGAGCTTTCAGTTATCACATCTGAGGATATCATTTGTAACTGTTGATCTTGCTGTAATTCTTGTAAGCCTTGCTGCTTACTAATAAATTGGTAGTTTCTGATTAATTTCTGATTAAATTTGCTGATAGATACTTCTAACTTTGATACATCGCTTTGTTTAGCATTTTGGCTTAGGTATATCATTATCTGTGGATAATTTATGTTGCTAGTTTCCCAGATGCGACTGCTTTTAGTGATTACAAAAATTGAGCTTAGTATAGCAATTATTATAGAAATTACCAAAATATTCAGCATGTGCTCAAATGGTTTGTTTAGAATACGAGTAATTGATGTTATGATGCTTCTGTAGTGCGCGTTAATTAATTTCATTGTTTTTAACTACCCTTTGAATTGCCCTTGTTTGAGTCGAATAATGCGTTTAGCATAATCATTTAGTATAGATTCATCATGAGCAGATATAAGCATGGTTACCCCAGCTTTATGGAAGTTTTTAAATAACTCAAGAATTCTCAATGCATTATCCCGGTCTAAATTGGCGGTCGGTTCATCTGCAATTAATATTTTTGGCTGATGCACAATAGCCCGAGCAATGCACAACCGTTGTTGTTCCCCACCGGATAATTGTTCCGGCATAACATGGGTTTTGTGTTCCAAGCCCACACTCTCAAGGGCATGCGCCACCCGCGCTTTTATCAGATGTTCCGAATAACCAAGAATGTCGAGGGGGAGTCTCACATTGTCAAAGACATTGCGATCAAATAATATTTTATGATCCTGAAATATAAACCCAATGTGTTGACGAATAAAGGTACGATGGTTTAGTTTGGTTTGAGATAATTCAAATCCATTAACGATAACGCTGCCGTGTGTGGCAGTTTCAATTCCCGCGATAAGCTTTAATACTGTAGATTTACCAGCTCCAGAGTGTCCAGCTAAAAATACCAGCTCACCACGATCGATACTCAAAGAAATATTCTGAATCGCGGTAATATTTTCAGGGTAAATTTTGCTTACCTGGTCAAAAATTATAATTCGACTATCCATATTACTTAAGCTTGCCTGTTAAATTTTAATATACTCTTCGTCTTTGGTTTACTTGCGAAGCTAAAGCTGTACTTTGTCATATTTTATAAATTGCTCCTCATGTACTCGTTTGTACACGTTGTCGCAATTTATTGCAATATTCCTAGTCCAACATTCAAATACTTTGAGTATTATTTTAAATATGTTAGAATGTGCATCAGCCACTCATGAATGGGGCTAATCTGCTCCGTGATTATACCATTTATGTGCCTGAGCAACATAAAAAAGTAACATTGTTGGTATTAATATATGATATATTTATGGCTAATATGTCTAAATAGCGGTGGGGGCAATTCAATAATGACATGTGGTTGATCATGTGCCTGATTCTAATTGTATGTCCAATTATGTAATTAAATTAACATGTTCACTTGCAGTTGGTGTTTACGTTTTTGAAGGTATTTGCATTGTGAGAAAAAAAATAATCGCTTTTTTTATAGCCTCTTCATCATTTAGTGCTTTTGCAGATGTTAGTTTATATGGTAGGCTTGCTGTTGGTTTAGAAAATGATGATTTTCAGAATACAACGGCTCCTGGTGGCAATAGCGTCCAAGATTTTGGTTCATACTTCGGTATTCGCGGTACAGATTCAGTGTATGGTGAAACCGCTGCAATTTGGCAGGTTGAACAGTTTTTAGATTTAACTTCGGGTCAGGCGTATTATAGCGCTACTGGTTCTGGTACTATGGCGCCAAATCCAAACCAGTCCAGCGCTCTTGATGCTAGTGGTTATGTAAAAAATCAAACTAACACTCTTGCATCAAGTGAATCTTACTTAGGTTTGCAGGGAGCATGGGGGCGCATCCGCATGGGTAATTTATCTAATTATATGCGTTCTAGCATGGGTGCTCTAGATACATTCAACTATAATAACGGTGCGGACGGCTTGGGTACTTACTCTCGTTCAAGCAGATTGCTGCCCACAACACTACGCTATGACTCGCCTAGTTGGGGCGGGTTTAGCCTTGCTGGCATGTATTCATTTCAGAATGATGGAAGCTATAATTTGTCTAGCGTAAATGGCTCTAATAACTTTGGTGGCGGATTAAATGGGGTTTATTCATCAGGTATAATAAGTGGCGGGCTGTCTTGGGTTAAAAGCAATTTTTCGGTAAAATTAGGTACGCAGGTAACCCAACAGGTAGGTACCTATTCTGATGGTACTTCAGGTATGGTGGCGCCTGCTGGCGATCAGGCCACCTATCCGAGCGCGTATATGAATAGGCTTGAGTTTGGTTATGATAATCCAGAGGGTCTGATTGCTGGTGTTGGTTTGCAGGTTGCCAACGGTTGGGGCTGGTGGGGATGGGCTAACTCCGGCGGTTCAATGAACAATTATTACACCAATCCCGGCTATAATGTTGCGGGCTTAAATTCTAATCAATACCAGACTCAAGAGCTAGCATTATCTTTTGGTTGGCATATTGGACCGTGGACGCCAAAGCTTGGTTATGTATACGGTAATAACATGATGTATAACGGTAATATGTTGAGTATAGCCACAGGCAGCGCCGATCAAATTGCTAATACTGGGTATCAACAAGCGGTAGCTGAATTAGACTGGAACATTACACCTAAGACTATTGTGTTTTTAAATTTTGGTCAACAATGGTGGGGCAGTACGTTACAAAATATTAGTTACTGTGGAGACGGTTGTGGGAATAACCCTGTCCCTGTAAATGGTAATAATCAGGCGTTTTATAATCAATCATCTACGGCAATTGGATTTACTCATACTTTTTAGTGTACAAGTAATTTGTTTTAATTATGTATTTGACTATATATAAGTGTAGGTGCTATTTAATTGTAATGGTAAAAACAGTGGCGAGTAAATGTTAATACTCAGCCTATGCACTGATAACTGTGTCATACAGTTAAAGTTGCAATCCTCATGTACTTGTTGTACATTCCGGTTGCTTTGTTTAACTTATTCCTTGTTCTTTCGTGCATATGCTGGCAGTAACCTCTGAGTAGTGGCGAGTAAATAATAATTTATGATTTTTAATTCCAGGTTGTTAACTGTTGCAGTTCTCCTTATTATTATAATTTGCGCTAGTCTATTTTCATTTTTAGAGACGGCATCGGTTGCGATTTCGGAACATAAATTAAAACTTTTAAAAAATAAGTTTAAGTGGGCTAAATGTGCATATAAACTAAAGCGGCAGTTGGATAGTGTGTTAATTTTCAGCTTATTTGGCAACAGTTTATTTAATGCTGTATTTACTACATTAACTACTGTGATGATTGTTGCACTGCTGCATGATTTATCCACGCAGTTTGTTTTGCCACTTGCGACCTTGCTTATTGCTGTGATAATTATAATATTTTCTGAAGCTTTACCTAAGATTATCGCGTCAAGATCGCCACTTCAAACCTTGAGAGTTGTTGCTTATCCGCTGTATTATCTGTTTTTGATTTCTAAGCCAGTAGTTTGGTTAATTGGTAAAATGATACACTATATTACCCTATTACTGCAAATTAAGCAAATTGATACAACCAGCGCTGAAGAGTTAAAATCAATTATAGCAGATAAAAATTCTCCATTTAGCGGCAAGCATCGTGCCATTTTATTAAATTCCATAGATATTCAATCTATAACTGTTAAAGAGGTGTTAATACCTTTGCGTATGGTTGAAGCAATTGATATTTCTGGTAATATAGAACAAGTGCAGAAAAAAATACATACCACTCACCATACTCAGATTATAGTT
>JAUPUP010000096.1 GCA_030917485.1 Pseudomonadota bacterium | reverse complement strand
GGTGCTAATCAGCGTGCATTCGTATTAGTCAATGATAGCGATACAACTATAGCATTTTTAAAGTCTAGGTATGTGGTTGATCAAATTATAAAAAAATTTAATTTAATTAAATATTACAAAGTAAAAGACATTGCTGTAGCTAGAAAAACACTAATGGGTGTCACAACTACTATTCCCGATGCAAAATCTGGGCTATTAGAGATTGATGTAGATTATAAAAATCCTAAAATGGCTGCCGATATTGCTAATACTTACGTAACTGAATTAGGCGGATTAATTAGCAGTATTGGCTTAAATACCGCTTTGCACAAGCGTCAATTTTATGACAGTCAAATTGTACAGGTTAAGAAAGATTTGGCTCAAGCTCAAAAAGCATTACAAGACTTTATGATTAAAAACGGAATTACCGCTGGCGCTCAAACTAGTATTGTTACCGGAATTTCGACTCAATTACAGGCGCAGTTAGCTGTTGCCCAAAGTCAGTTGATTTCTATGCAAAGATACGCTACAGCCGATAATCCCGATTATAAAGCACTACAATCACAAATTAAGAGTTTGAAATCCCAGATTTTAAATCTAAGTGGTACAACTTCAACTGTAAACGATAATATATCTATTCCGGCTAATCTTGCACCTCAACTATCTCAGGAATATATCAATTTGATAACTCATGTGGCTTTTATTGCGGAGATGTATTCGCTATTAACTAAGCAATATGAGGCAAATAAACTAGATGAGTTAATTGATCAAAAGCCTATTTCAGTGCAGGTTATTGACTATGCAGAGCCACCACTTTATAAATCTAAACCAAAACGGTTGAAAATAATATTGTCTACGTTTTTTCTGGGGTTTTTAGTATCTTTTATATACGTAATTTTTAAAAATAGGGCATCATTGGTAGTTAAATAACAGCAACATCTTTTTAACAGTGGGGTGAGGGGTTGGTCTTTAAAAAATTTGTTTCTTATGCAATTTTTTCAATAATTGCATCGGGCATAAACTTTATTACCTCGCTATATCTCGCGAAAGTGTTGACCCCATCTGATTTAGGAATAATTGGATTATTTCAAGCTTATTTATTTGCAGCAACCCCAGCTATTACATTTTCTGGTTTAGGTCTTGTAGCAATTAACCAAGTAACTCTTCCGCAATCAAAATTTCAGAGTTTTGCTAACAGTTATTTTACCTTAAGCATATTTATGTTTATATTATTGTTGGTTATTGCTGGCATAATTACTATTTACTATCCAAGTTACTTTTTCTTAATTATTGCGATCCCAATTTTTACTTTCTTTAGGCTTTTTTCTGATTTCCATAATTCTATCTTAGTACAAATGCACAGAGCACAATTTTATGGGGTGCTTAGCTTAATTGAAAATTTAATCGCCTTGATTTTAACTGTTGTATTGCTCCAATTATTTAACTTTACTTGGGGAGGGCGATTGACCGCCCTGATTTTAGCAGCCATAGCAATTTTAATTATCCGCTATTTAAATGGGTTTACCGCATTACGAAATTTTCGTTTCGATTTTAAGCGAAATGGAATAATAGATATCATTAAATATGGTTTTCCACTGCTAATTTCTGAAGTGGCTTCGTGGGTTATCAATAATGGCGATCGTATTATAGTTGCTCATTATTTTACCTTACATGATGTTGGTATTTATACTTTAGCGGTATCATTTGGATCTATTATAAGCATAATTAATATAGCTACTATAAATGCAATAATGCCAGTTATTTATCAAGCTCTTCATGTCGGAATGGCTAAAAAAATTATTGTTAAATATAGTTTATTATATGGAATATTTATTTTATTTATGGCACTTATTGTTGGAATAGGCAGTTATTGGTATATTCCGCTGTTTTTTGGAAACAAATACATACAAAGTCAAAGCTTAATTATTTGGATTGCTTTTTTATTTGCTTTTAGTGGAATTTATAAAACTACCGGAGTAATTGTTGATTTCTTTAAAAAAACCAAATTAAAAACAGTTCTACTTTATATAAGCGCACTCTCTAGTTTGGTAGTTTCAATTAGTTTAATTCCTGTGGTAGGTTTAAAAGCGCCTGCTATAGGTGCTATGGTTGGTTATTTTATATTTGCTTTTCTTACTTGTATTTATGGCTGGAAGATACTTAACCAAAATGGTATACTGTAAAACACATAAAAAGATATATCATAGGCTGACTGAAAAGGATAATAAGATAGATAATAAAATGAGTAAAAACGATAAATTAAACCATATAAGAATAACTAGCACAAAAAATGCAATTAAAAACTTAGTTTTAAAGATTCTGTTATTTATAAATTATGATATTCTTATTGATAAATTAGTTTCCTTATATGAGCAAGTTAAACTGCGTCGTTATGAAAAATTAACCGGAGGTGTAATTAATTACGTAGCTCAGGGTAAGGGCGGTATAATCCTAGCTGGAGCGTTAGAAAAATTCAAAATTGCTCCAACTAGTCATTTAAAATCTGGTACATTTATTGAATGCTCCGGCGGGGTTGCTATAGGGCAATATTTTCATACTGGAAGAAATTTAACAATTTTTTCCACTAATCATAACTATAAAACGCCCAGAACTATTCCATATGACGAAGTTTCTATTGAGCAACCTGTTGTAATTGGCGATTTTGTATGGTGTGGAGCAAATGTTACTATTGTACCAGGAGTGACCATTGGAGAAGGAGTAATCATAGGAGCTGGAGCTGTTGTTACAAAGGATATTCCTGATTATGCTGTAGTCGGTGGTAATCCAGCTAAAATTATTAAATTTAGGGATATACAACATTTTAAGTTATTAAAGGACGAGAAATTATGGTATTAGAGCAACATACTATGAATAGTTCACCAGAAGAAAATAGTTCTATAGAAGCAATAAACCCGCTAGAATCAGTAAAAATTATCCAAACAAAAAGCGCTGAATTGCAGCAAAATGGTTTTTTTTATTTAGAAAACTTTTTAAATACAGATGAACTAGCTGCAATTCGTAAAGAAGTAGACTTTTTATTTAGTAAAAATTTAATCCATGGACCAGGATTCTCGGTATTCATTAATCCACGAC
>JAUPUP010000095.1 GCA_030917485.1 Pseudomonadota bacterium | reverse complement strand
GATAAAAGGTACGCTGGGGATAACAGGCTGATACCGCCCAAGAGTTCACATCGACGGCGTTGTTTGGCACCTCGATGTCTGCTCATCACATACTGGGGCTGAAGTCGGTCCCAAGAGTATGGCTGTTCGCCATTTAAAGCGGTACGTGAGTTGGGTTCAGAACGTCGTGAGACAGTTTGGTCCCTATCTGCCGTGGGCGCTGGAAGTTTGAAGGGATCTGCTCCTAGTACGAGAGGACCGGAGTGGACATACCTCTGGTGTACCGGTTGTCACGCCAGTGGCATAGCCGGGTAGCTAAGTATGGACGAGATAAACGCTGAAAGCATCTAAGCGTGAAACTCACCTTGAGATAAGACTTCCCTGGGGATATAATCCCCCTAAAGGGTCGTTGGAGACTACAACGTTGATAGGTCGGATGTGGAAGCGCAGTAATGTGTTAAGCTAACCGATACTAATTGCCCGTGAGGCTTGACTCTATTATTTGAGTGAATACGAAGAATAATAGTTTGTTTAAGTTGCAAATCTACGAAGCTACTAAAAGCGAAACAGTTTTTAGATAAAAACATCTGAATAATGAAACTCTATATTATATATTTTAAATTGTTAAACCGAATTATCTGAGGCAACTCAGGTTCAAGAATTGCTTGGTGACAATAGAGAAGTGGACCCACTCCTTCCCATCTCGAACAGGACAGTGAAACACTTCATCGCCGATGATAGTGCGGGTGCGCTCGCGCGAAAGTAGGGCATTGCCAGGCTACCTATCATATCTCCTTCTATAGCACGTTTTAGGTTTTACTAGAATGTGCTGTGGATTATCTTTGTGTAATCTTAAAGTCATATAAATCAAAATTAATTATCCCAGAGCTTACAAGAATCAAATTCTTAGATATTAACTTAGGGTTATATTATATAAGAATTATATAATATATGTACTTGCTTGTTGGATATTGAAAGTATTAAAGTATTATTACATTATGTAAGTGAAATTATGGTTCATAAACATTTATTCAAGGATAGGTTATAAGAATTTATTTATGCTTAAATAAATTTTAGACTAACAAAGGTTGTTAATATCAATTATAATAATGGTAGAAAAAATATCTGCTGTGTGATTAGAATTTCGTATGCAATGGAGAAATATTATGTCCGTACTACAAACACGAAAAGTTCCGAGCTTAAATTTAGGCACTTTAAGATTTCATCTTTCTAAACAACGCTTACAACTCAGCCCTACTGGAGAAATTAAAGGAAAAGATAATTTTTTTAGACCAGGGGTATATTCATTTTTTAGTAAAGTTGGCCAATTTATTTTTGCTCCTTTTGGGTATAATAGTTTATCAGAAGATAATTTAAAAATCAGTTTAAAAACCTTTCTAGCAAACTCTTCTACAGGTGCTGATATAAAATTTAAAACAAAATCTTTACTCAGTTCTACATTAGACCTAAATAAATTAAAAAATCAGCATGGTTCGGCTTTAACACAACTAGAATGGCTGCAAGTGAAAGTCGAGATTGCCGGAATTAAATATGCATTTAAAGAATATTTAATGAGTTATAGTGGTACAAAATGTAAGGAAATGCTTAATAAAATAAGTAGTGAGTTAATAAGCCAAGCTAATTTTGATAGCGTGGCTGAGGAGGACTCTTTATTAGAAGTACTTAATGGTTTTAGTGATACAATTTCTGCTCGTGAGGGCTTAAATGAAAATGATATAGTAACATTTATAACTTTATGTGGAAATGATTTTAAAGATCTAAAAACGCTTAAAATTATTAAAAAACTTGGTGAGATAGGCCAAGAATTACAAAGAAAGCTTGACAATCCTAAACAAAAACCCCCTTATTCTCTAGAGCAAGATTTTAAAAAAGCATTATCAACATTAAAACCTAGAGAACAGCGTAAACCGATTTCTAGTTCTGAACCCTTGCCTATTCGGGTGGTGAAATATCCTAATCATCCGATTAAAACAGATGATTCTAGTCATTTTATAGCAGCTGATATTGCAAATAACATTGATGCTTCAGGAAATAATGATGCTTATGAAGTTGACGTAGCAGGTTATAACTATCACTTACTAACATTCAATGAGCTCATTGGAAAACTGAGTCAACAAAAAGTGTACAGTTATAATTCGAACGAGGTGCTTAATGATATAATTACTACGACTGAAGAAATTGTGTCACATATAAATTTTTTAACTGATTATTACACTAAACATAACCGAACAGATTGGATTAATCGTTTAAATGAATGTAGAGCCGATTCTATAAATACAGCAACACAGCTATGTGCTGGTATAGTAAAAAATTATCACTATTCTCTTACACCTGATTCATATTCAAAGTATAACCTGTTTCGGAGGATGATGAATATTGATTCAAACTAATGGCATTTATACGCAAAGCTAATTACCATTCTGATTTTTATATAAGGAAAAAAGTATTTAGCTTTAAACTTTACAATAATTAAAAGTTTAAAATAACTAAGAATAATTGACCACTATTATAAAATATTGGTCAATTATTCTTAGTCTGCAATATTCAAATACCTTGAGTATATATCATCTATGCTAACATAATCCAGCGTTTTTAAAACATTCTTCAATAAAGCTCGCAAAGGTATTGATTAATGTGTTTTTATTATTTGGTTGACGAATTAGATAATATGATATTTCAGAAAATGCGTAATTAGAGAGTACTTTTATTAGCTTACCAGACTTTAAGTGATCACGAACAAGAATATCGCTAGCTCCAATTATTAATTCTCCACGTAGCGCAAGTTGTGTAACATGCATTGCGCTATTTGTCATTATACGGGCTCTGTTTTCCTTGAGCGTTTCTTCACCAGTTTCAAGATTAGTTACAACGATATTTTTACTAATCGAATAATCATCATGAATACATCCGGTAACCAAATGGTTGCAAAGCTCAGCCAGTGATTGCGGAGCGCCATATTTTTCTATGTATTTAGGCGAACAATACAGATGAATATTAGCTCGATGCAGCAGTTTAATCATAGTTGTTTGCTGTTTGGGAATTTGGGCAATAACGGCTAAATCAAAGTGAGATTTAGTAAGGTTAACTTCATGATTTTGATAGTATAATTCGAGATTAACCCCCGGATGCTGTCGCAGAAAATCGCCAATATACGGAGAAATAATTGCGTTGGATATAGCATGAGACAACGATACTCGTATAGTACCTTCGATTTGTGAACTTTTGCTGCGCAATCCATCAATAAGCGTTGCTAAATTTTCTTCTTGCTGCTTGACGCCTTGATATAATGCTTCACCTACGGGAGATATCTCCACAACTCTAGTACTACGGTTTACTAATTGTAAACCAAGATATTTTTCTAGTTCTTGAATTCTACGACTGACTGTAGCTTGCGTTATATTGAGTTTTATTGCAGTTTTAGTAAAACTTTGAGTTTCAACTAGCTTAACAAACGTAGATAGTTCAGGAAGTTCCATATAAAAGCCCCCACAAAAAATTTATCTGGATAGCGTATTTTATCAAATATTTGTTTAATTCTGTAACATATTTTTATAAATTTATTAAATTTTAATTTTTCTTGTATAGATTATTGATAAATATATACAAATTATGATATTTGCATGGTTGTTATTGTGTATAAACTTTTTTTCTGTTTTACAAAGATATCATATTGAATCAAAATAATTTTTTACCTTTTTAATCTGCTGCCTTAATATAACAGTAATAACAATAAAATTCTAAATTTATGAGCTTGTTTCCATCTTGTTTTTAAAAATACCAAACAGTTTGGGGATGACCAAAGCGCTAGTGATAACAACACAGATACAGATATTGATCAATACAATCTCACGATTTATTACGGCATAAAATGAGTACGTAACTGGAGGTGCGAGGCAAAATAGTACGGAAGCAATATTTGCCCCTAATTTTTGTAAGGCTCGCTGGTTAAAAAAAATGGGCAAAACTACACCGCACATGCCTAATAAAATTAGTTCTCCGAGTTTATTTGAAATTATACTAAATGCTGATTTGGGTAGAAAAAAATATGTCCCAATAAATAGCGCCCAGAATCGAATAGCAAGAATTTGAATAGTGCCAATGTTAGTTTTATGGATTAACTTAACTGAAAAAAGAATATAAAAATAAAAAAACACGCCAGCTATGCATCCTATAAAAACTCCGCTCATATTATTTTGATAACCTGGGATCTGGTAATAATAAATAAGTAAATATAAACTAAATAAAAGCAATAATATACTTACAATATTAGATTTATTTCTAGTTTGTATAAACAAATTAATAAATCCTGAAATAGCAAGTGCAATGAAGACCGCAGCCATGGCCACAAAAGGATTAGACTTGATTGATGCAAACAACATGAAAACCCAGTCTAGAGCAAGTGCAGTAGACATTAATAAACATATCCACCAATTTTGTAGTAGGATGGTGTATGTGTTTTTGATTTTATGAATTCCAAAAATATGAAAACTAATTATTGCAACCGCACTCAAACTAAATAGTGTGATCATTGGGTCAATAGAACTTGATGCCTCACTTAGTAAAACAAAGGTTATTGAAGTAATAGCAATGTATAATGCCGCATCTATGTAGCCATTCATTTTTGTTCTTTCAATTATAACTAAGTTATCTTATACAAATTATTAACGGATTAAATTATCTGTGGATATAATTTAGTTGTGGGTATCGCGGATGAGACCGCACGGTTAATCATTACTCTTGTGGGTATAGTTTTTTTACCACCCATTTAAAACTAGAGCCTTGAATTAAAATAGAGAAAATTACTACAAAATAGGTAATTGCCACTAAAGAATCAGGGAGTTCGGGAATTGATAACGCTAATGCTAATGAAATTGCTCCTCTGACCCCTCCCCAGCATAGTAAGGTTATCTCAGACCATTTGAAAGCTTCACGTTTTTTACGATCAATTAGGATAATGCTGGGCAGGAGCATGCTCCCAAAGCGTGCCACAGCTACAATAATAATACCAATAATACCCATGACTAATACTGAATAATTAATGTCAACGATAGTCAGCATTTCTAGACCGATTAAGACAAATAAAAATGAATTTAACATGCCGTCAACTAAATCCCAGAATTTGGAAACACTAAGGGTTGTGGTTTCGCTAAATCGCTTCGCTTTAGAAGAGTTACCCACAATTAAACCGGCAATTACCATGGTTATTGCCCCGGATACATGAAATATTCCAGCGGCGCTATAACCGCAGCTTGCTGCTGCAACTGTAATCAAAATGCTCACCTCTGAGTCATTGGTTTTAATTAGAAAAATTGAGGTTATGTATCCTACTAAAATACCCCAAATAATACCGCCTACCGATTCTCGAATTGCCATCATGCTGATATCTGTAAAATTCATGTGTTTGGTGTCGCCAAGATAAAATATCTGCACCAGCACTACCAATAGTAATATACCAGCAGCGTCATTGAATAAGGATTCGCCAGTAATTTTAGTTTTTATGCGCTCCGGAACGTTTTTGGTGGTTTTAAACACCGCGGCAACAGCAACTGGATCGGTTGGTGAAATTAGCGCCCCAAAAATTAAGCAGTCAGCTAAGGTAATAGGTAAATGAACCCACTGACTAACTCGCCATAAAATGAATCCGGTAAAAATTGTGGAGGTTATTACACCAATACTAGCTAGATAAATAATTATCGAAAAATGTTTTTTTAAGGCAATCGTATTGATGTGCAGGCTGCTGGCAAATAGTAAATAACCCAGCATAACATCCAATACGGTGGTTTTAAAGTCAACGCTGCTGAGTAAATTATGCAGCGGGTGAATAATTGAGGGCGTTAAGCGTACCGATAAAGTGATTATAAAAGATAAGGTAACACTGATAATAGTTAGGGCAATTGTTTTAGGTAACTTGAGAACTTGTTCATTTAATAACATAGCGATAGCGGTTACTGCAACAACACCGGCAAAAATTGCATGGTAAGACATTTATTGTTCCTTGAATACTTTACCTGGGTTTAATATGTTATGTGGATCAATTAAATTCTTTATATTTTGAGCTAAATTATAGCTCACATTGTCATAATATTGATACATCCAAGATTTCTTTAAATAGCCAATGCCGTGTTCGGCAGAAAAACTGCCCCCGTAGGCGTATACATCATCATAGACGGTTAAGTTAATATCCTGTCCTAAATCTGATTCATTAGTCTTATTATTTTTGTCCGCATTTAGATGAGAATTTATATTGATATTCGTTTGGAGTGGCGTATCACTGACGGATGTATTATTATCCGGTGGGTAATTATTTAGTGATTGATTACTGTGTTTACCGTACGGTTGAATATTATAATGTAGATTGCCATCGCCAAGGTGACCAAAAATTATAATTTGTGCATCTGGATATTTAGCATGAATAGATTTTTCATTAGCATGAATAAACTTTTCAATATTATTAATGGGTAGTGAAATATCATGCTTAATAGCAACTCCTGACATTTTTTCAGCTAAAGGAATGTGCTCTCGTTGACTCCATAATTGATTGCGTTCTTTTTCATTACTGGCTAAAATCAGCTTGTTTAGGTTAATTTCTAGACTTTGTATTAGCTTAGTTAATTCAGCTAAATCAAAATTATTGTCAATTTCCAGCTCAAATAAAATTAACCATGTGTCATTTATAGCAAAGGCGTTATTGGCAAAATATGTATTATAAATTTGTTGAGTTACGTTATTAATAACCTCAAAAGCACATACATTGTAGTGCTTGGATAATTGATTAAGTAGGTTTATAGCATTAGTTATGCTGCTAATTCCCAATAACGCCGTGAAATAATTTTGTACCTGGGGAAATAATTTAAGTGTTGCTTTAGTGACAATTCCTAGCGTGCCCTCGCTGCCAATGAACAGTTGTTTGAGATCAAAATTAATATTATTTTTACGCAAGCTGTGCAGTTGATTAACAATGCTGCCGTCAGGGAGCACAGCTTCTAACCCAAAGATCGGAAGAGCGT
>JAUPUP010000094.1 GCA_030917485.1 Pseudomonadota bacterium | reverse complement strand
TATAATGGTCGGCATTGTCAAGACCAGTTTTCATAAAAAAATAGAGCCAATTTCATTATCATTGATTAACAACACTTTTTAACTTGCTTTTAATTCTAAATTTTTAAAATAAATCTGATCTGGGGTATTATAATTCAGTGATTGATGTTTTCTATTTTGATTATAAAATTCCATGTAATCGTTCACTGCCAATCTGGCCTCATGAACAGATGACAACTCCATCAGATAAATTTTTTCCTGTTTGAGCGAACGCCAAAACCGCTCAATAAATACATTGTCTAAAGCCCGGCCACGTCCATCCATACTGATTCTGATATTATTTTCTAGCAATACACTGGTAAACTCAGCAGCCGTAAACTGCGACCACTGATCCGAATTAAATATTTCAGGGGCTGGATAGTTTTCTAGTGCTTCATTAAGCGCTTCAACGCAAAAACCAACCTCCATAGAATTAGAAATACGCCAACTTAATACTTTTCTGCTAAACCAATCAATTATGGCAATTAGATATGCAAAACCATGTGTTAAGCGAATATATGTAATATCAATCGACCACACGTGATTTACATGATTTATTAATAGATTCCTCAGTAAGTATGGGTATATTTTATGCTGATGATTGCGCTTACTTAAATTTATCCTTTTTGAAAATTAATAATGAATTGTATCTAATTTTTTATTCGCTGTGGGTCGAATTTACCCGACCATTATACCTATAATTGACTGAGTATTATTCAATTTAATCATTGCTATTTAATACAAAATAGTAGTTATCTTTTTGAATCTATTTAGGTTGTTGTTTTATCATTTAGTAAGCATTATCTGAGCTATATTTTAATTAAAAATATTTAATTGTGCGGAATGTACCTAATAACCAATGAAAAGTTATTATTTATTCTGCAAAAATTTATGATCAATCAATTATCTAAAAAATAACCGCTTAAATTAATACTAAATAATTGTCAAATAATCTATGGTTATCAATTGTTTCGCTAAAAACTATTATTGAATATACATCTATCTTTTGCTTAAAATACCGTATTTTATAAGTCACCATTTCAAGCTTTAATTTAATTCCTTGTAAGTTTCCAGCCAATAAATACTTCAGCTTACACCTTACTACAGTTTGAACCATCATAAGGAAAACACGCTATGGCAATAGATATACAACGACCGTCATGTACTAATCAATCAAGAAAACCTTTTACTGATCCAAATATAAGTGCACGGGATAAAGCCAAAAAAGTTTTACAACAACTTAAAAATCTTACATTAAAAATTTATCATAATTCAGAACATAAAAACATTAACCAAGTTATTCAATCTATCACAGCCCAGCTTCAACCAGATACCATTTCTTATGAACATAAAGCCAAAAAAATTAAACTGAACCCAGACAATATTCTTGATAATAATATGGATGAAATAAGTTCATTATACGATGAGTTACAATCAGACAACAAAACCTTTATAGTTCAAGAACTGAATTGTTGGGGAAGCAGAAAAGCTAACCTATTTAATGAACCCAACTCATCACCAGCATTCGCAAATTATTATTTGTATAATCATATTACTGGAATAATAAATCATTCCTCCAGAACAATTACAGAAATAAAAGATCAAAATCACATGACTAAAATCTGGATGTACCAATCTAAACACGGACAATCATCAATAAATAATAACTGTATAGTTTTTGATAAAGAAAACAAGGCAATTGCATGTAGACAACTTTCTTTCTGGTTTTTATGGAACGATGCTATTTATAGTAATAACTTATTAAATCTAGGCATAATGTCCGAAAATATAGCTTCATTGGACTATAATGATTATGATAATCTAAATTGTGTGCGCAACTTTAATCATTTATCTGCTGCCCCCCTTGATCAACTAGGTATTTTATTACAGGAGGAATGCAAAAACATGACGCCAGGAGAGAAAAAACACCTACTATTTTACACTGAAAATCATGCTATGGCATTTAAAATTTACTATAAAACATTAGGGTATTTTACAGTAAAATTTTATGATCCCAATAAAACTACTGTGCATACCTGTTTAGTTATGAGCTCATCCGATGATTTACAATATCTATCAATAACACATTTATTGACTGTGGAATCGAGTAATTGTTACTTTCCAAAATTTAAATCGTTTGTTCTTGCTAGCTATGATCAAGTTAATTTAGAACCACCTCTGACACAAAGTTTTAATTTTCCAAGTATCACACAAGCCAAACTTATAGAACATGAAGGACTATTTTATATTGCAATGGCATATGGAAATAAAAATTATGTACGAGATTTTATTAATGTCGTAATTAACTCTAAGGAATTGAATATCCAGAAAAAACTAGAGCTGCTTAGTGCAAAAAATTATAATAGTGTATCAGGGCTATATATAGCTTTCTGCGCTGGGCATGCAGAAACTGTAACAGCTTTTACTAATTCTATACTTAACTCTAATGCTTTGGATAAACCACAAAAACTAGCGCTGCTTAGTGCAAAAGATCATGATAGCTTCTCAGGGCTATATGTCGCTTTCTGTATTGGGCATGCAGAAACTGTAACAGCTTTTACTAATTCTATACTTAACTCTACCGTTTTGTCCGAGCAGGAAAAAGTAGAGCTGCTTAGTGCAAAAAATAGTAATGACGTATCAGGGCTATATGTCGCTTTCTGCGCTGGGCATGCAGAAACTGTAACAGCTTTTACTAATTCTATACTTAACTCTAATGCCTTGGATAAACCACAAAAACTAGAGCTGCTTAGTACAAAAGATCATGATAGCTGCTCAGGGCTATATATTGCTTTCTGCATTGGGCATGCAGAAACTGTAACAGCTTTTACTAATTCTATACTTAACTCTACCGTTTTGTCCGAGCAGGAAAAAGTAGAGCTGCTTAGTG
>JAUPUP010000007.1 GCA_030917485.1 Pseudomonadota bacterium | reverse complement strand
CATTATACAATATACGTTTTTCAAGTCCACCATGATTTAGCACTTGCATTTCGATAATAACTTTTGTGTCATTATCAAGCACAGCCTTAACATCTACAAACGTATCTTTCATGCCTTTCAGCAGCGGAATGTTATATGGATCAACAATTACCAAATCTTTTATTTGCGCCCCATTCTCAAACTTAACCACAGAGTTTAGAAACGATATTAATCTTACCTTGCTGTCTTCACTTCCAAAAACCTTCTTAAATGCAAAATCTGTTCTAATATCTAAAAATTTCATTATGTCGCTATGTTTCCAAATTTAAAAATTAAAGTTATTCAAAATGATTTATACCCATTAGTATACACATGATTATAATACATAATACAAGAACACATAAATTTTAAATGTTTCTGAAACCAATGATCTAGAAATACTAGCTTAAACAAATTTTTTCGCCCTCAAAATTCAGGACTGTTCACAGAAATAAATACATATTGTTTAATATGGTACGTAGTGCCAACTTAACCGCTGATGAAGCATTATTATTTATAGAGAGTCTCAATAAAAATCATGAAACTCTAGCTATTATCCTAAATTCCCAATATTGTGGGCATTATGAATGCAGTTTGTAGATAATTTCCTTCAGCAAAAGTTAGCTCTCAAAATATAAGTTCATTACTTAAAGCACTTGGCAATCAAGAATTACAGATTAATTTTTTTAAAAATTATGTTGCTAAGTTTTTCCGGATAATTGTGGTGTGTTAATTGATAGTACTGCTCTACCAAGTGCAATCAACAATACAATCAATGCGTTTGGTTATTCTAATGGTGTAATTGAACAAAATGTGACTTGTCTAATGCTTGTTGATAAAAAGACTAGCTTACCAATTTATTTTCGAGCTATTGGTGGAGATATTGCAGATATCTCCACTGTAAAAACAACGATAGCTGAAATTAAAAAGCCAGGTTTAAAAGCCGATTCAGCAATTTTGGATGCTGGATTTTGTTCCAAAGAAAATTTGCAATTTATGTGTTCTGAACAAATAAACTTTATTACCAGGTTGCCAAAGAACCACAAGGTGTTTTATGAGTTAATTAAAAAATCTAGATACATGATGGAGGCAAGTAAAATGCCATCACCTATGGAGAACGAATAGTTTTTATAAAAAGCAAAAATTTTTGATAATGAAATTATTATTCAGGAAACAAATAAAAAATAAAAAATATATTGAAATCATTGAATATCATAATGCCCACAGTTTTGGGAAACTAATTTTGAGCTGAAATAATTAAATGCTGATTTGAACCGTTAAATTTGCTGCAAAAAATAGTTGGCAGTAATTCGTAAAAATTTAAATATGCATGATATAATCTCAACTATCAAAATTAAGCATTCTCAATATGAGACAAAAATAAAATTACAATAACTTGGATACAACAATGGCAGAAATTTGTGAATGAATCTCCCCGCTGCAGAGCAGATGGGTATTCATTCTAAGAGATATAAATCAAGCGCAGCAAGCTGCGGGGAATTATACCCTTAGAGATTAAAAACACTCCACCCCATGTATAAGCTAGCTGAGAACACTATAAGCAAAAAACATACTAAATATCCAAACATAAAAAACTAATCGAAATTAAAAGGACAAATCTAATGACTACAATTTCATTTAGTACAGTCAAGGTAGGTACTAATCAACATGAATGGGCAAATAATAAAAATATTTGCAAAAATAATGCATTGAACATCATAGGAGCTGGCAAAGATCAGAAGCAAAAAAAGCTAATACTAAAAGTTGTAGATAATATTCAACGTAATATAAATAAAAATACGCTTGATGTTACAGTTATTGAAACACAAGCAGAACTTCTTTTAAAACAGGCAAACGTTGAACCAAATAAAATATATGAATTATTAAACGATATAATCGTAATGTCTAGACACAATACCACAAGTGATACTAAAATAAATTGGTTTGGATGCACTTATAAAACTGCAACTATTACATACTTTATTAAGGATATTAACAAATCAAAAAGCGTTTTGAATGACATTGATACTATATCTTCTGCAAGCATAAATGAAATAGCATCAAGTTTAATATCCGCTGCAGTAGCTGAAAAAACAAAGCACTTTGATTTTCTTCTGGTAAATGTTAGTAAATGCAACTTTACCAATGTTGAGGATTCCAGCAAGTATAGTAGCGATATTGCTTATATATTAAACGCGTGCAGCAAGTCTCTTAATCAAATAAATGGTGCACCACCAATTCTTTGTCAAAACAGTACTATTAATATTACGGAGAAAGTAGAATTTTTGAAAAATTTGTCAAAGATGTCAAGTATGCAAAGCACACACGAACCACATAAGACAAATATGAGCCAAGTTATACAATCTTTATATGATAATAATGCTCTAAAATATAATTTTGATAACACTAAAACTTTAGATGAATTTGATACACTGCTTAGCTCATACACCAACGATTCGATAATTAAAGCTCTACTAGAACTTGCAATATCAACTGGGGTTATATTAAGCCGTACCCCAACAATTCCTGCATTAATGAAAATAATTACCACAATTAACCAAAGCGATTTTATAATATTTAAAACAATGTCAAACAATCAGCCTAATACTAAACAAAATTCAGATAACAAACAAAACCAAGGTTCAAATGTGGAATTAACGATAAATAGGATTCATTCAAATTTATCATTTGCAGAACAAGATTTATTGAAAATCGAATTGAATAAATTTCAACCAACTAATACGCAAAGTTCAAGTGAACCTAACGTGGATACTATCAATAATGATAATGCAATCCAGGTTGTATCCGATGACGAGAAAGATAATTCAACAGATAAAAACATGCCGTCACTTTACTCAAATTATTCGGATCAACAAGCTAACCTCCCTAAATTTATAGGAAATATTGAAAATACCACTCAACACATTAGCAATATTTTAGGATTATATGACATTTCCGAAGATTTTAAAAACATATATCAACCTATAATAGCAAATATAAATAATATAATTAAAAAAACACATGCGACCGGTAATAATTTTCCTATACAAAAACGTTTAGTTATATATAGCATTAATAGCAAGCAAGCTACATCTAAAAGGATAGATATCCTAGATAGATCAGCTGAAATAGCAGAAAGTTTGAAAAATCCAGAAATTTTTAATATCACAATTAATAAACCACATCAGTCTGATACACCTGAAATAATCATTACCCCAAGTAAAAAACACTATTTGCTAAAAGATAATACGTGGGACAAATCACTTAACACTTATGGTGTTAATAAAAAGTTAAAAACCTCATTAAAGATAAATCTGGGCAATAATGTAGACGTTGGCTTATGTATGAAAATATCTAAGAGGAGCAAACCGACTAAATCTGGTGCTACGTATATTGCTACGTATATTGAATATAAAGGAGTATCTTTTCTTCATAAGAATTTAAGAAAACAATTTATTGAAGATGCTCTTGGCAAGACAAAAGACTTTGCAAATTTGCATAATAAGATAAAATATTACTATGATACTACCTTAAAAAGAAAAATACAGGATCCAAAGACAAACAATGTTCTATATAATCCCGAAAGCAAGGAAATAATTCATATAGATATTGATAACCCTGGTCGGACTAACATAGCTATTACTAACCTTCTTGAATATCTTAAAGAAGATTATCCACAGGCTGCTGAAGCATCCCTTAAAGAGAAAAATTTTATCACAACTCATATAAATGGAAAACACTATTCATCAACTTTAAAAATAATTGATAGCTTAAATTTAGAAGCAAGTAATCACTCAAATTTAGGCGAATATGCAAAAGATAGCTCTACAACAATGATCACATTTATAGATATAACCGGTAAGGTGTTAAGGTATCGTAAGCAAGCAATTGAATCTGGCCATACAGGCACCACAGACGAAATTATTCTAGTTAATGCTCCGTTTAATTCAGATGAGCTTAAATTAATCTCCGAACAAGATTTAGTTTATACCAAGCATAACATTCCTCACAATAATGTGGGGCAACTAGTTTATGATATATTTGCTACTAGACTACTCCAAAAAAAACCAAATATACTTGAATTTTATAAGAAAGAAGAGAATAAATTTTCGTCAGAAAAAAACATGTCTGCTACATTGGCTCCATACGTATTTTGTGCATTTCGTGATTTACCCAAACTCAGCTATAAAGGTCGCAGTGAAACAGCAGCCGTCGAAATGGCGCTACAGCTTTATAGAGAAGCTCGTCAATATTATCCAGATGATAAGATAGAAATACCCACATGGTTAGTGGATGCAATAAATAATCTGTATGAAGGAAAAACATCAAAAACTAATAACAATGATAATTTATAGCAATGCCTCAATAAGTTTCTGACCTTTCAGTAAAGTTTCGTTATACTCCGCCTCTGCGTCGGAGTATAACGTAATTGCTCCGCCGACATTAAAACTCAACTCATCATTATTGCCAACTAGAGTTCGGATAGCAATTGATAGGTCAACATTGCCATTAAATCCAAAATAACCAATACTGCCACAATACACGCCCCGCTGCGCCCCACCTTCCAGTTCTTCAATCACCTGCATGGCACGCACCTTAGGCGCACCGGTAATTGAACCACCGGGAAAGCACGCCGGAATAACCTCAAAAATAGAATTTTCGGGTTTTAAATCTCCTTCAATAACTGATACTAAGTGATGTATATTGGTAAATGATTCAACTGCACATAGTTGACTAACTTTAATGCTCTGGGGAGTGCATATTTTAGCTAAATCGTTACGCATTAAATCAACTATCATAATATTTTCGGCACGATCTTTAGCGCTGCGCTGCAAACTATCTGCCAATTTATGATCTTGAACTGGATCATCACTGCGCCTACACGTACCTTTAATGGGACGTGCCTCAATATGCCGCCCCCTGATCGACAAAAACCGCTCTGGAGACGCAGACATGATTTTTAGTTCATTTAAATTTAAATATGCTGAAAATGGAGCACAGTTTATTTTACGCAACTTACGATATAGCAAATCAAATGGATAATTTTTACTCACTTTACTGCTAAATTGCTGAGATAAATTTACTTCAAAAATATCACCATTTAAAATATATTCCTGAGCCTGCTTTACCACTGTCATATATTTTTGTTGAGAAAAATTAGACTGCAAATTAATAGAATTAATCAAACCTGCTTGAACTGGTTTCGACTGATTATTTTTAGCTTGATTATAATAATCATTCAACTCTTCTAACTGTTGTAAATAATCAATATAATCATAACCAACAATTTTGGTAACCATCAAATAACATAACTGTGCTTGATGATCAAATGCTACAACCTGGTTATATAACCCTAAATAATAATCATTTACGTGATTACTTAGCTGACTATTTATATCTTTATCCACAAAATCACTAAAATCACTCTTATAAAAAGAGGGTATACGCTCCAACTGCTTACTCAAATCATAACTAAAATATCCTGCCAAACCACCAGTAAACGGTGGCAATGTTTCATCATATTGCGTTTGATTAGCCTTAATAACTTCATGCCATTTAATTAAATCATCATAAATGCACTGATTATCATTAAGCGCTGAATATTTTTTTAACGGATTGAGCAGGATAAAGCTATATCGTCCGTAATGATTATGGTCCTGGCTGCTATCAAGAAATATTAAGCCAGGTAAGTGCGAGATATTGATAAATATCAATTCTGGGTCAATAAATGGTAAAACCCTATAGTGCAACATCAATTAACTTACTAATTAATTTAATTTTAAACCCCATCTTTTTCCATTGATCAATTTCTTCATTCAAAGAATGCTGGGTCAGCGGATTACGTATAAGCCAACTGCCGTCAATGGTTAGCTCCAACTCGTTTTTAGCTATAGATTTAACGCTATATAAAATATTTTTCGGTAACTGCCGACGTTTGCGGTTTAAAATAACCGAAAACCTAAACGCCATTATCATTAGCAAAAACTTGGTTTTAACCTTCCGCGTAGTACTTAAACTCTCGCAAGCCCGCACCAGCCCTCCCCGATGCGCACGCACTAAATCAGCCAAAACTCTTTGTTCTGGTCTAGAAAAACCTGCCAAATCGGAATTAGCTAAAATGTAAGCTCCATGCCGATGATAATCATTGTGTGAAATACTTAATCCAACTTCATACAACTGCGCCGCCCATTTTAAAAGTTTTAAATAGTTGGGTTCAATCTGCTCATTATCAACAATTTCTTTATATAAATAGAGCGTAGTGTTAGCCACACGCATAGCCTGGTTTTCATCAATGGCATAGCGTTTAAGCAACCCATTAACCGTAGTAACCCTTAAATCCTGATCTGACTTACGCCCCAATAAATCATACATAACCCCTTCCCGCAGCGCTCCATCAGCAATAGTCATGTTCTCCACCCCAAGCTCTTCCATAATGGCAATCATTATGGCTAAGCCTCCGGGAATTACTGGACGTCGATCCTCTTTTAAACCAATCAAAGATAAATTTTTAATATTTTTATGCTTAATCATTAATTTGCGAAGTTTATATAACCCATCCTGAGTAATATGATCCGCAAATCCATTTTCAACACATAACTCATATAGAGATTTAGCTGTACCAGAAGTGCCAATCGCAGCCACCCAATCATGTTTTTTAAATAAATGCTCCATTGACTGAATCTTGCCCCTAGCCGCAAAAACAGCATCAGCAAAATTATTCTCATTAAGCACGCCATTTATAAAATAACGGCCGCTAAATGACACACAACCTATAGTAACGCTCTCCATTATTTGGGGATCATAGCCGCTGCCAATAATAAATTCGGTTGATCCACCACCAATATCTACAATCAAGCGTTTTTTTGCCGAATAGGCCAAAGAATGAACAGCACCAATATAAATAAGCCGAGCTTCTTCACTTCCTGATATAACTTCAATATTAAAACCCAGAGCCTTATTGGCAACTGCAATAAATTCATTTGCATTTTTAGCTACCCGCAGAGTACTAGTACCCACCACCCGCACTTGATTTTTATCAAATCCCGCCAAACGTTCGCCAAACCGAGACAATACCTCTAAAGCAAATGACTGTGACTCCTTGGTTAAGCAATTATTTGCATCCAATCCACCAGCCAGGCGCACCGTTTCTTTAATCTGGTCGACTGGGTAGAGAACTCCACCTTCACTAATTCTAGCAATTAGTAACCTAAAGCTATTGGAGCCCAGGTCTACCGTTGCCAACAAATCATTACTCATTACTCTTAGTCTTTCAATCCACAAAAAAGTGCATTAAATAAATTATATAAATTTATTTTTTATAACTTCAATTGAGCCATCTTTTTTAGCTAAAACTAATTCATGCGCTGGGCGCACCGCAAAAAGCCCATTACACACCACTCCAGTAATAGCGGTTAACTTTTGCTCTAACTCAATCGGATGCACAATATCTAAATCATGAATATCTAATATCCAATTACCATTATCCGTGATTACCCCACTTCGCCAGTTGGGCATACCACGTAATTTAACTATTTCACGCGCAACATAACTCCTTGCCATAGGAATTACCTCAACCGGCAACGGAAATTTACCCAATTTCATTACATATTTTGATTCATCTACAATGCAGATAATCCGTCGGCTAGCGCAAGCAATAATTTTCTCGCGGGTTAATGCAGCGCCACCGCCTTTAATCATTTGTAAATGATGGTTAATCTCATCTGCACCATCAATATATATATCTGGCTCGCCAACACTATTTAAATCATATACCGGAATTTTATACTGCTTCAACAATAAGGTAGTTGCCTCAGAGCTTGATACTGCCCCTTTAATTAATCCAGGATTTTGTCCCAACTTATCAATAAAATACTTTACCGTAGAACCAGTACCTACACCAACAATCATGTCTTTTTCTACATATTTATATGCATACTCGCCACATAATTGTTTTAACTGATTTTGACTATAATCAACCATCGTTAAGCATCACTCCATTTCATATTTTATTATAAGCATTAACCCATTTTTGTTTAATAGCAGCAATTATTCCAGCCTTATCTAGCCCTTCATCTGCCAATAATGTTTTCTGATCTCCATGCGGCGGAAAATGATCATGTATACCTAAATTAAGTACCGCAACCTCATTAATAATTCCAGCTTCAATCAAAAACTCGTTACACGCGCTCCCAGCGCCACCACAAACTACATTTTCTTCAAGAGTTACAATATAATCATGCTCTTGAACAATTGTTTTAATCAATTCTATATCTAGTGGCTTAACAAAACGCATATTACATACCGTTGCATTTAACTCATCTGCTGCCGCAACGGCAGCGTCCACCAAAGTACCAAAGGCTAAAATGGCTAATTTGACGCCTTGCCTTACCACCTCACCCTTACCTAAGGCTAATAATTGCATATTTTCATTAATTAAGCTACCGTTGCCAGTACTGCGGGGATACCTTACCGCACATACTTTTTTAGTTTTATATGCCGTCCATAACATCTGGTAACACTCATTTTCATTACTCGGCACCATAATTACCATATTGGGAATGCAACGCAAATACGATAAATCAAATGCCCCAATATGAGTTGGTCCGTCCGCACCAACAATTCCAGCACGATCAATCGCAAACATAACCGGTAAATTTTGTAACGCAACATCATGGATTAACTGATCATAACCGCGCTGTAAAAAAGTTGAATATATTGCCACAATTGGTTTTATGCCTTGAGTTGCAGCGCCAGCAGCAAAAGTTACAGCATGTTGCTCAGCAATTCCGACATCAAAAAATTTATCTGGATAGTCACGAGCAAACTCAACCATTCCAGAACCTTCACGCATTGCTGGAGTTATCGCAATAAACTCTGTTTCAGTTTTTGCCATATCACATAACCATTTACCAAACACCTGCGTATAGGTTAAAGCAGCAGATGCGCCACCAGATGCAGGACTAGCACTACTACTCTTCATGCCCTCCACCGGGTTAAATTTAGTAACTCCGTGGTAACCAATTGGATTACTTTCAGCTAGTTTATACCCTTGTCCTTTTTTAGTAACAATATGTAAAAATTGAGGACCGCTCAAACGTTTAATTTTAGATAAGGTACGCACCAACTCGTCTAAATCATGTCCATCAATTGGTCCAATATAGTTAAACCCTAATTCTTCAAAAAAAGTACTGGGCATTACCATACCCTTTACATGCTCCTCAACTCGATGCGCCAACTTTTGAACCGTGGGTACCAAACTTAACGCTACATTGGCTTTTTGCTTAACTGAATTATAAAAGCGACTTGCTAAAATTGCTGAAAAATACTTACTAATTGCGCCCACATTCTCCGAAATGGACATTTCATTATCATTTAAGATGACTAGAATATTTGAATCAAGCCAGCCAGCGTTATTTAATCCTTCAAAAGCCAATCCAGCAGTCATCGCACCATCGCCAATAATTGCTACGGTTTTATTATTTTTACCCTTATGTTTATTGGCTATTGCCATACCTAAAGCTGCTGAAATTGAGGTGGATGAATGCCCAACCCCAAAGGTATCATACTCGCTTTCATCACGTTTAGGAAATCCGGCTAAGCCATTATATTGGCGCAGACTGCTCATCTTATCCCTACGCCCAGTTAAAATTTTATGGGAATATGATTGATGACCCACATCCCAGACTAATAAATCTTCTGGAGTGTTATATACATAATGAAGGGCTATAGTAAGCTCAATACTGCCCAAATTGGATGCTAAATGACCACCAGTACTACTAACTGTAGTTAAAATAAACTCCCGCAATTCCTGTGATAACCGATACAGTTGCTCTTTTTTAAGCTTTCTTAAATCCTTCGGATAATTGATTTTATCCAATAGCGGGTATGTCATCCTTAATTACTCCGGTTATACACAAAATGGGTAAGTGTAGTTAATTCTTCACTCTGAGACAGATGTCTCAACATTTCTATGGTAGTATTATATAGATTATCTGCCATATGCTGCGCTTTTTCTAGCCCTAAAATATTTACATAAGTAGCTTTATTGGCTGCCCAATCTTTGTTAGCAGTTTTACCCAAAGTATTTGTGTCAGCAGTAGCATCCAAAATATCATCGGTGATTTGAAACAGCAGTCCAATATTATTCGCGATTAAGACTAGCTTATCGTAAATTTCTGGTTTACAGTTTGCACCAGCTAAATATCCCGACAAAATCGCAGCACTAATTAAAGCCCCAGTTTTTTTGATATGCATGTGCTGTAATTGCGGTAAGGTGAGGTTAGTTCCAGTACTCAATAAATCAAGCGCTTGTCCACCCACCATACCGTTTACTCCTGCGGACGACGCAACCAAGTTAATAATTTTTAATTTTATAGCACAATCAAGCCTTAAACTATCACTGCTTAGAACAACAAATGCTTGTGCTTGCAAAGCATCTCCTGCCAAAATAGCCATAGCCTCGCCATATTGCTTATGACAAGTTGGCAATCCGCGCCGCAAATCATCATCATCCATAGCCGGTAAATCATCATGAATTAGTGAATAACAGTGAATTAATTCTATAGCAACCCCGATATCCAACAGTACCGCTGATTGGGCTTGACTAATTTTGCCAGCCGCCATTACCAGAAAGGGGCGAACCCGTTTACCACCATTTAATGATGAATAACGCATAGCCTCAAGCAACACTAAATTGTCATTATTTACTAATAGTTCATTCAGCCTATCTTCAATCTTGGTTAATATTTGATCGGTAAACATTGTTGTATCACCCCACGCTATATAACGCTATGTAATCTTATAAGCTATACAAGCTTATAAGCTAAAATCTTTTAGACTATCAGTATCTGCATCAAAAATTTTTAGTTGTTGCTCTACTTCAGATAATTTATCCTGGCAATATTTTACTAAAGTCGCACCATCTTGGTATTTATTTAACGCAGCCTCAAGAGTAATTTCATCTTGTTCCATTTCTTTAACAATTTTCTCTAACTGCGCAATTGCACTTTCAAAATTTTCCGGGGAATTAGTTGTCATAAAATATCCTTATAGTATAAACCAGGATGCATTATCAATTAGCTTTAGATATACTCTTTGTCTTTGGTTTACTTGCGAAGCTAAAGCTAGGCTTTGAGTATATTAAGTTATACCGTGGCGCTCTGGTTATCCTTTGGTATCAATCTATTAATGTATTTGCGCAATATTATTGCAACGGTAAAAGTTAATATACTGACTATAAAATAATCAAAAAAGGATATCATATAAGTGTACTTGATGCTGCCCAAACTTGCCTTAGTATCACTAATTACGGCAATAGATGCCAATACTCCAGCTAATTTACCGCCTAAGCCGATGGATAATAAAGAGATACCCATCATTGCTGAAGTTAAATGTTTAGGTACTAATGACGGCACCATAGATAAACTGGTTGGTGAAATGCACAACTCTCCGACCGACACTAATAAATAAGCAATAACAATAAACCACGCGCTTAAATAATGACCAGTTGTATAAGCATACCATAATCCGCCAGATAACAATAGAAAACACACACTATTAAATAAAAAACTTAAGCTAAATTTAGTAGCAACAGATACGTGGCTATATTTGCGCCAAACTGTATTAATAAATGGTCCAAAAATAATTACTCCGATGCTTTCAACTGTAGACACAGAACTTGCCGGGACGGTTATATCGGTAGCACGTTCAGTACATAAATTAATTGAGAAAAATTGCTGAAAATAAATTGCCCAATATAGGATTGATAAAATAATCAGCAATAAAAAAGCAATCAATTTACTGCGTTGTACACCATGATGTCTAATTATATGAAATAGGATAAAGCCAAAACAAAATAGGGCTACTAAGATAAAATATAACACGCCTAAATATTCTGATTGCAATACATTATAAGAGATAGCAAGCAGAGCCACCACACTTAATATAGATTTTACCATTTGTATCGGCATAATATGACCGTGCCGTTTATCCTTTAATTTATACTTACTTGCCCCATATATAAAAGTGAATAAACAAATCAACATTCCAATACCTGCCGATAAAAAGCAGACATCCCAGCCAAACCAATTTTTTAAATATCCGCCACTCAGACCGCCACTGGTAGCGCCAACGTAAATACCAACATAGTACAGCGTATAACCGCTATCTTTACGTTGATCATTCGGCGCATATAATATACTCAGCATACTGGATACATTCGGCTTTAGCATACCTGTACCCACAGTAATTGCCGAAAGGGCTAAAAAAATTAATTTAAGGTCGCTAACGCTTCCTAGAGCCATATAGCCTAAAAACAGTAACACGCCACCAATAATCAACGCCCGATTATATCCAATAAACTTGTCCGCGATTAAACCGCCAAATATAGAATTAAGGTATGCTAAAGCAGTAAATGAGCCGGCAATTACTATTGTATTTGCATCGTCCAAATGCAAATATGCAAGTAAATAAAATACTAATACCGTATTAATGATATAAAAGCCGTAGCGCTCCCACATTTCTGTAAGAAAAAATACCGCAAACCCTTTTGGTTGAGAACTATTTTTTAACATGATCTAAATTAATGCTCCAAATTTTACTTTAAAATTTTACTTTATAAAGTCTACTTTATTCTAAATGTGCTAGCCACACTTAATCCGATATCTACGCCTGGGTTTGTCGTTTTGACCACATGACACAAATTTGTATGTCATTCCTACGAAGACAGTAATCCACAATATTTTTATAATATTTTATCTTTAGTTATTATATACTTCTCTTTATCTTTCAATCCTGGACTGTGTCATATCTTATAAAACGCTCCTCGTGTACTTATATCACCCATATTACCTGGCTTACCTGTGTTTTAATACATAGTATACTTTTTTATCAATTGGTCGTTTTGCTTGCCAGATAATCTCCCATTGAGTTTGATCAATTTTATTTATATCCTCAGTTGCAACAACTGCCTGGTTACATAAACTAAAATTAAGATTGACAAAACTCGGAATTAAATTAACATCTGCATAATAATACCATAATGCCCCCTGAGTGCTGTCAGATGAATTAGTAGCTATACAGGATTGTTTATCAATCGAAGTCAAACTATCAAAAACCAAAGGTTTAAAAGTTAAAACCGAATCAAACCACGGCAGCCATAGAGATAAAAACAATACCAAAACATAGGTGGTATTGCTTGCCCAATTAGTTACTAACTCGCGCCCGCGAATATGCCGCCGGGTAATCATAAACAGCCAAATTAATGTAATTATAACGGCTAAACTCACCTGCCATACATTAAAATTATAATGATAATTTTGAGTATATTTTAAAATATACTCAATTAATGGTTGCGGGTAATTCAAATTAATACAGATATAAATCCCCCATATAATAAGACCAACAACCCCAAAAATACAAATACTGAACCAATTTAGCAAAGATACAATGCTAATCCGAATAGAATCAATTTCTAAAGAAGCGATAAACACCACTGGTAAAATAATAGGAAAAATCATCCCTTCTAAGTTATGTCCTCCGCATATTGCAAATAAAAGTATCAGCAATGCCAAAATAATATTAACTTGAATGATCTTATCTTTAAAAATAGTGGATCTTCGTTTATACAGACTCCATAAGACTAAAAACCACCCCGGCATAACGTACCAAGCCAGCAAACTAAAAATACCCCCTAACTGATTAAAAAAATTATACGAATGCCCAAAAAAAATGTTGCTGTAGCGTTGCTGCCACTGGACAAAGAAATCATTATTAACTGCATGCAACTGATATCCATAAAGACAAAAAATAACTAGAAACATTGATACGCCAATGGTTACAGTTATGAGATAATCTCTATTCCTCCAAAACTTGTCGACTAACGGCAATATTAATAAAAGCAACAGTGCAATAACGATAAACTCACAAGTAAAGTTAATTGAGATAAATAACAACCCAATAAATAGCACCCACCCAGAAAAACCAGGTAATTTTGAATGCAATTGCAAAGCATAAAGATATAAGCAGAATCCCAATAACACCAGTATAGTAGGTGACAATTGATACGCATTATTAATAAACCCAACCGAGCTAATCAAAATTAATACCACTGTTCTGCCATTTTTGAATGCGCTTAAATTAGAGCCAATCTTAGCTGATAAAATCACTATCGCAAAAATAAGTAGTGTATTTAGCAAGCGGATACTATTTGCTATACTATATATGTCATTAATATTAAATAACTGCAGAACCGCAGAGTATATCCAGAAATAAAAAGGTTGAATTTGTAAATAAGGTACGTTAGAAACGTAAGGAACAAGCCAGGAATGGTTACGTAAAATACCCTTCACCACGGCAAGGACAAATGGTTCATAAGGTTCCCATGGCGAATGAAAAAACGCAGTGCCTAAAACCCAAATTAAGCTCATGACAAATAATAACCACGGCCTATCTTTGCGTTGAGGTTTTTTAATCGGGTTGTAGGTTAACATGGGTGAGCCTAAATAAAAATGGGCAGCTATATACAGCTACCCATTTTAACATAATACATACATAACTCCGCTTGTTAATTCCACCATATATACCACATGAATCACATACGATAGTTATATGGCAATTATTTAGCTGCGGATCGTTTACTAAATGATGCATATTTTTGACGAAATTTATCCACACGACCTGCGCTATCTACCAAGCGCTGTTTGCCTGAATAAAACGGGTGGCATTGTGAACACACCTCTATATGCAGCGCCTTTTTGGCTAAAGTCGACTGAGTAGCAAAAGTATTGCCACAACTACACGTAACTGTTACTTCCTGATACTCAGGATGTATTGAATCTTTCACAACATTTACCTTTTTTAAATATATGAGATAACAAATAAACCGCAAGAAAATCAGAGCTAGTCCTATTTGACTGTCTAATTAAGCTGATTCTCACCGTAAATTCCATAAACCGCGTTATTTTACCATAGATTTGAATTGTCAAGTTAAATATTAATATGTGTGAACCGCCCATTCAACGATACATATACTTAGGGTGTCGATTTGGTGGAGTGTTGGGGTATCTGATGACTAATAACCATACTCTAAATTTATCGTGCAAAAAATCAGGGTAAATTTTATTTATGAAAAAAACCATATATTATTCATGCATACTAATATTAAAATACAGGTTATTATTAACAAACAAAACTAAAGAAATTACACCTCGTAACCGCTGCACCCAGCACAATGGGATACGTACCAATCATCGACTGTTTTTGTTGAACACTTTATCAACACTGTAAAACAGTGCAGCTTAACGCAGAATAGTAATTAAATCAAATATGATTAAAAAGTAAATGGAATCAACGATGAAAGTTAGTAGATCTACGCAAATACCTAGTAGTAACCCAACAAATACACATAGCGAGACAAGCAGAAATTCAACAGATGCAACAACCAGCTTGTTCCACACAAATACAACTGAGCTACCTGTTAAAAAAGAAAACAGTTCTACCACTATCAACCAATCTCCTAACACCAAAATATATGCCTCTGGCTTATTAAAAACCCCGATCCCAAACGGTAATGCCCAAGAAATAAGCATTGACGGTATGAAATTAGGCATAAAACATGTCTCCAGAAAACAGAAAAAATTCACCATATTTTCCAGAAAGCCATATAAATATCGCGGTAAAAAAGTTGCTGACGGTAAAAATGGAGTAGTAGTCTGTAAACATGATAATACGGATACTGCATATAAAAAATATGAATCCTTCAAAAAACCAGATTGGTTGCCAAATGATATGACGAATGAACAATATACAATAATGTTTAATGAAGAAGCTAAAAAGCTATACGTAAAATGCCAAAACTCCGGGGTTAATATTTTTGTTAATTTCATTTCAAGGATTAAAAATAACGTCGTTAAATATATTGTCCCAACCACACCAGGTTTAAAAGAAACAAATCTTGACAACAATAAAAACCCTGTATTTATTGAACAAACCATGCGTGGACACAAAGCAGGTGGAATTTTCCTGGACAATAAACCCGATAATTGGTTAAGTGAAACTAGAATAGATACCGACCATGATATCCAATTATTAGTATTTTTTAGGTTGTGGCAAGAAAAAATAGATAAGGGAGAAAATTTTACTTTTGATGAAGTAAGAAAAGCAATAAGCATCGGCACTTTAGGAGAATTTTGTACTCTACACCCAGATAATCTTAAAATCCTCTTGTGCGATAATGACATTCCACAACTAGACAAAACATTGAAATACCTACGCCTACAAGGTTTATTTGGCGCTTGTATTATAATGGCTGGAGACGTGCTCAATGACAAAATAGGTGACTATGGTAAAAATCTTGCAGAAAATCCAATGTTTTGGCAGGCAAACTCGTTAGGAGAGATAAAAATTATTCTTCAAGCACATTTACCCAATATTACACTTCCAAACGCTCCAAATTTCAGAGATGAATTAATCAACTTCATGTTAGCATTTAAAGATTCTAGCAATTTTTATAATTCCACCTACAAAGACAATGTGGATTATAAGGAATTGTATGAACAAGCTCAAGCAAACATAGAAATAATAAGCAAGTTTATGGATAAATATGACAACTACATTAAGGATTGGGGCATAACTGCAAGCAGTATACCAGAAAACTCGAACGCAAGTATAAACAGCAGTATATCAGAAAACGTGACCCCAAATACAAGCAGTAATACGTCAGAAAACTTGAACACAAGTATAAACACAAACAGCAGTATATCAGAAAACGTGACCCCAAATACAAGCAGTAATACGTCAGAAAACTTGAACACAAGTATAAACAGCAGTATATCAGAAAAATCGAACGCAGGTAAAAGCAATAAACATCGAAAGACTAAACCACAAAAAACTAGAACATCTCTCAAATCCATCTTCACATCTTTCTTCAAATTTTTAACTAGATTTTTTAGCAGAAATAAGACTGCACCTGCTTAAAAACCACATCAACTAATGCACTGATAATTATAAGATATCGCAATTATCAACAATTCGATATTGCAAAATTGGGTGAACTCTGATATAATTGCGAGTTCTATTTGTCTCCACAAAATTGTGTGCACAAAATTCAGCATCAGATACATCAGGCATTTTATAAGTAATTTTGTAATTGTCAAGTGTCAGACGCAGGAAGGCAAGCTATAAACGTAAACTACATAGACAAGTAGACAAGCTTATAAATTTAACCGGGGAGTATTTAATTAACGGTTAACTATTTAAAATAACGGTTAACATAACGGCTTACGCCAAATTAAAATACGCATTACCCATTTATAAAAGGCATTAAAATGGCAAAAAAAATCGTCGGCTACATCAAGCTGCAAATTCCAGCCGGTAAGGCTAATCCATCACCTCCAGTTGGTCCAGCTCTTGGACAACGCGGTCTTAACATTATGGAGTTTTGCAAACAGTTTAATGCAAAAACTCAAAGCATGGAGCCTGGTTTACCCACTCCAGTAATAATTACGGTGTTTTCCGACAAGAGTTTTACTTTCATATTAAAAACTCCGCCAGCTAGCATATTGATTAAGAAGGCTCTCAAATTACAAAAAGGCAGCCCAAGACCCAATTCAGAAAAAGTTGGTAAAATCACTCGTGCTCAGCTTGAAGAAATTGCAAAAGCTAAAGAACCAGATTTGACTGCAGCAGATATTGATGCCGCAGTTAAGACTATTGCCGGATCGGCTAGAAGTATGGGTATTGACGTGGAAGGGGTGAAATAAAAATGGCTAAATTAACTAAAAGAATGAAGGCATTTGCATCCTTTGATAAAAATAAAGTATATCCTGCAGCCGAAGCTATCGTTATGGTAAAGAGTGCCGCAACGGCTAAATTTGATGAATCAGTTGATGTGTCGATTAATCTAGGCGTTGATCCGCGCAAATCAGATCAAATGATTCGTGGCTCTTTGGTTCTACCCAATGGTACTGGTAAAACTTTGCGGGTTGCAGTGTTTGCTCAGGGAGCGCAAGCTGAAACAGCTAAAGCCGCTGGAGCTGACATTGTTGGCTTAGAGGATTTGGCCGAAGAAGTAAAAAAAGGCAATATGAATTTTGATTTGGTTATTGCTACACCAGACACTATGCGTATCGTAGGTACTTTAGGTCAAATATTAGGACCAAGAGGTTTAATGCCTAATCCTAAAGTTGGTACTGTAACCGCTGACGTTGGCACTGCAGTAAAAAACGCTAAAGCTGGGCAAGTTCAATACCGTACTGATAAAAATGGAATTATCCATTCCACAATTGGCAGGGCTTCTTTTAGCAACGATAAATTAGAACAAAATCTATCCGCTTTGCTTGATGTAATAATAAAAGCAAAACCCACCAGTAGCAAGGGACAGTATGTAAAACGCATTAATGTATCTAGCACTATGGGAATTGGAGTTAAGATAGATCAAGCAACTATTACAAAATAATTCAAAAATAATTTTAAAGCTTGTCACATCGTGGCAGGCTTAATTTGTAATACAATACTTACACCAATGCGCCAATGTAGATTATATTTAGTAATACAATGGTGATAAGTGTTAAGTATTGTTTGGGGGTAAAATGTTTTGTGCATTTTACCATTGTCTGAGACCGTAGGAGTCCAAAGTTATTTGGCTTAATCTATTTAAATATTTATTTGGTCAATAGTCCTACGTAGATGGTGGAAATCCTGAAATAAATTTAAGATTTTATTAGAATTTTTGCAAAACAAAAACTTAATTGATTAATATAATTTTAATATAATTGATTGATAGTTATGTAAAAACTCCTAATGCAGGTAGCAATACTCATGAATCTTACTTAATAAATCAGAAACCACTGTAACATTTAAAATATTGTTTAAAGCATATAGTAATAATCATAGCTATAGTTTATATGGCTTATAGTTAAATGCCTTGAAATATTTTTAAAATGTTAACTTTTATGGGAGTTCGGTTCTTTGAGCTTAAATCTAGAAAGCAAAAAAACCATTGTAGCTGACGTTAACAAGGTGTTGCAAAATGCTGCAACCGTTGTTATTGCTGAATATCAAGGTGTGACCGTTGATGGCATGACAAGCATTCGTAAACAAGCCCGGCAATCTGATGTGTACTTGCATGTACTCAAAAATACATTAGCCCGAAAAGCTGTTAGCGGAACTGTTTTTGAGCCATTAGCGGATAAAATGTCAGGACCATTGGTTTATGGCATTTCCACTGATCCTATAGCGGCAGCTAAAATCATTAATGAGTTTGCTAAAACAAACAATTCCGTAAAAATTGTCGGTGGAATGTTTAATGACAAACTGCTGGATGAAGCTGGAGTTAAACAGTTGGCGTCTATACCTGGACGTAATGAGTTGTTATCCATGTTGCTTGGCGTTATGCAACAAATACCGGCAAGCTTTGCTCGTGTGGTTGCTGCAATACGCGATCAAAAAGAACAAGCTGCTTAACCGGTTTAATTTATCGTTACGTTTAATTTATTGTTAATTTAAAAATATAAAATATAATTTATTAGGAGTTCTACATGAATATTGCTAAACATGATATTATTGAAGCTATTTCTCAAATGACCGTTATGGATTTGTCTGATTTAGTAAAAGAAATGGAAACTAAATTTGGTGTTTCTGCTGCTGCCGCAGTTGCTGCAGGTCCAGCTGCTGCTGCTCCTGCTGCAGAAGAAAAAACTGAATTTGATGTTTATTTAACTGAAGCTGGCGCTAACAAGGTTGCGGCAATTAAAGTTGTACGTGAAATAACCGGATTAGGTCTTGCTGAAGCTAAAGCTGCTGTTGAAGCTGCGCCTAAATTAATTAAAGAAGGTGTATCTAAGGCTGATGCAGAAGCTTTAGCTAAAAAAATTACTGATGCTGGTGCTAAGGCTGAAGTTAAGTAATTTTTTAGTTTTCATTCATTATTTTATAAAAATTTATAATGTACCCCTGATAAGGTATATTCAAAAATAAAGAATATACTTGTTTGGGGTATTCGCTATCTTATCACTCAACCTATTATGTAATTTTGGGTACTATATTATAATTTTTAGATATAATTAATAATATTATATATATTATCTTCTCTTTGGAGCTTTGTGTCTATGAGCTATTCATTTACTGAAAAAAAACGCATTCGTAAAAGTTTTGCGAAGCAGCCTGCAGCGTTGGCAGTTCCTTATTTACTTGCTATGCAAAAAAATTCTTATGGTGAATTTTTGCAGCGCGATACTGAGCCATCCAAGCGGCAAAACACTGGATTACATAAAGCTTTTAATGATGTTTTTCCGATTGTTTCCAACAACGGTGGAATTCGCCTGGATTTTTTAAGCTATTCGATAGTTGATCCTGTTTTTGATGTACGAGAATGCTTATTGCGTGGAGTATCCTATGCCGGCAAACTCCATGCCAAGATTCGCTTAACCATATTTGATCGTGAGAGCGATTATAAAAATGTGGTACATAGCGTTGATGAAAACGTATATATGGGTGAAATTCCATTCATGACCGACAGTTGTTCGTTTATCATTAACGGTAATGAACGCGTGGTAGTATCTCAATTACACCGCTCTCCTGGGGTATATTTTGAACACGACAGTGGCAAAAATCATTCATCAAATAAATTATTATACTCAGCACGGGTTATTCCTTATCGTGGCAGTTGGCTTGATTTAGAGTTTGATGCTAAAGATTTAGTATACTTTAGAATTGATAAGCGCCGTAAAATGAATGTTACCTTGCTGTTAAAAGCTATTGGTTACACGCATGATGAAATTCTAGATATTTTTTATGATAAAGATATCTATACTATTAAGAAAAATAAAATATTCAAAAAAATTGTAGCTGAACGCTTAAAAGGTGAAGTTGCACGGTTTGATGTAGTAGACAAGGCCGGTAATATAATTTTAGCCAAAGATAAAAAAATCACCACCAAAAATATTCGTGATTTAGAAAAAAGTGGACTGAGTGAAATTGAAGTTCCTAGTGATGATTTAATTGGCAGAATTTTGGGTGCTGATCTAATCGACCTAGATACCGGTGAGGTACTTGCCAAATCAAACGCCATCCTTAACGAAGATTTAATTAATAAAGTTTTAGATACTGACATAGAACAGATAACAACTTTGTATGTAAATGATTTAGAACATGGGGCTTATTTAGCAGATACCCTGCGTGATGAGGAAAATAGCAAAGAAACAGCACAAAACACTATCGAAGCTATCCATCAGATTTACAAAATGATGCGTCCTGGTGAGCCGTATTCAGAAGAGATTGCCAACACTGTGTTCATGCGCACTTTCTTTAGTGGTGAAACCTACGATTTATCTGAAGTTGGACGGTTTAAATTTGATTCAAGAACTTATAGAAATGAATTAGACAATAAGACTCCGTTATGGTTTAGCCGAATGCTAAAGCTAGCTAATGCTGCATCAAAAACCAGCCCTGTGTTATTAAGCAAAGAGGATATTTTAATTGCTTTGGCAATTTTAATTGAATTACGCAATGGGCGTGGCATGGTCGATGATATTGATCATTTGGGTAATCGGCGTATTCGCGGAGTTGGCGAATTAGTTGAAAATCAATTCCGGATTGGATTATCTAGAATTGATAAAGCAGTAAAAGATAAATTATCCCAAACTTTGGAAGACAAGGATTTACTACCAAATAGATTAATTAGCGCTAAGCCGATTACTTCAAGTTTGAAGGACTTCTTTTCGACTAGTCAATTGTCTCAATTTATGGATCACACTAACCCATTATCAGAAATTACCCATAAACGGCGTATTTCTGCTTTAGGACCTGGCGGATTAACTCGTGACAGAGCTGGGTTTGAAGTGCGTGATGTGCACGTTACCCATTATGGTCGAGTATGTCCAATTGAAACTCCAGAAGGTCAAAATATTGGTTTGATAAATTCATTATCAGTTTATGCACGTCCGAATAAATATGGTTTTTTAGAGACTCCTTACCGTAAGGTCGTGGATAATAAAGTCAGTGATACCATAGATTATTTATCGGCAATTGATGAAGCAAAATTTGTCATTGCTCAAGCGAATGCGCGTCTAAATGATAAAAATGAATTTATTGACGAAATTATAACTGCCAGACAAAAATCTGAAACTACCTTAGTTGAATCACAGACAGTTGAATATATGGATGTGGCAACTAATCAGGTAGTATCTGTGGCAGCGTCATTAATCCCATTTTTAGAACACGATGATGCCAACAGAGCACTTATGGGATCAAACATGCAACGTCAAGGAGTGCCGTGTTTAAAAGCTGACCGTCCTCTTGTTGGAACTGGTATGGAGCGGGTTGCTGCAATAGATTCTGGTACAGTAGTTATTACTCGTCGTGGTGGTATCGTGGATTATGTTGACGGCAATAGAATTATTGTGCGCGTGCATGAGAATGAAATTAAGGGTAAGGACTTAGGGGTTGACATTTACAATCTGATCAAATATATCCGCAGCAATCAAAATACCTGTTTAAACCAAAAGCCGATTGTAAAAATTGGCGATGTGGTAGCTGCTGGGGACGTTATTGCTGATGGATCAGCCACTGATTTAGGTGAACTTGCCGTGGGACAAAATGTGCTAGTTGCCTTTATGCCTTGGAATGGATATAACTTTGAAGATTCAATTCTAGTTTCAGAAAAATTGGTAGCCTCAGATAAATACACTTCTATTCATATTGAAGAATTATCCATCGTAGCGCGTGAAACTAAACAGGGTGATGAAGAAATAACCCGCGATATTCCTAATTTGTCGCAAACCCAATTAGCCAGGCTGGATGGTACGGGTATTGTTCATATTGGAGCTTTGGTTGAAGCTGGGGATGTTCTGGTAGGTAAAGTAACGCCTAAAGGTGAAATCCAATTAACTCCTGAAGAAAAGCTTCTGCGTGCCATTTTTGGTGAAAAAGCCTCTGATGTTAAAGATACTTCGCTGCGTGTACCGGTTGGAATGCAAGGTACAGTTATTGATGTGCAGGTATTTAATCGTGATGCTAATCGGCAAGATGCTCGTAGTCTTGAAATTATTGAAAGTGATCTCAAAAAATTCCGTCAAGATTTAACCGATCAGATGAGTATTATTGAAGCTGATGCACTCAGTCGGGTTGCTAACATTATTATGGGTAAAGAACTGGATGGACGTAAAAAAGGCACAATTACTCAAGAATTTTTAGATGAGTTTAAATCGAAGCGTGATTGGTTTGAAATAAAAATCAAAGACGAGGAAGTTAGCGCTCAAGTTGCAACTATTCATAAAGCAATTGAAGGTAAACGTGCCGATCTAGAAGCCAGATTTAAAATCCAAAAAGAAAAACTTAACCAAGGTGTTGATTTACCCAATGGTGTAATCAAAATGGTTAAAGTTTTTGTGGCAATTAAGCGTAGACTGCAACCTGGGGATAAAATGGCGGGACGTCATGGTAATAAGGGGGTTATTTCTAAAGTGCTGCCAATTGAAGATATGCCGTTTATGGCAGATGGCAGAACGGTAGACGTAGTGCTAAATCCTATTGGTGTACCATCACGTATGAATATCGGGCAAATTTTAGAGGTTCATTTAGGTTTAGCGGCCAAAGGTTTGGGCGATAAGATCAACCATATGTTGCGCCGAGAAAATAACTTGAACGAAGTGCGCGGATTTTTGGATACCATATATAATATATCAGGTAAACCAGAAACTATCCAGGATTTGAACGATACTGAATTATTAGAATTGGCTAGTAATTTGAAAGAAGGGGTGCCATTTGCCACTCCAGTATTTGACGGAGCTAAAGAAGCAGAGATTAAAACAATGTTAAAACTAGCTGATTTACCTGAGTCCGGTCAACTAACTTTATATGACGGCAGAACTGGAGTTCCTTTTGATCGTCCGGTAACGGTTGGTTATATGTACGTATTGAGACTACATCATTTAGTTGATGAAAAAGTTCATGCCCGGTCAACTGGTCCATACTCTCTAGTTACGCAACAACCACTAGGCGGTAAGGCTCAGTTTGGTGGTCAAAGATTCGGGGAGATGGAGGTCTGGGCGCTTGAGGCTTATGGTGCTGCATATACTCTGCAAGAAATGCTGACAGTCAAGTCAGATGATATTGAAGGCAGAACCGAAATGTATGAACGTCTACTTGAAGGAAAGCATAAAATTTCAGCAGACATCCCTGAAGCGTTTAGAGTATTGACTCGTGAAGTTAGAGCATTGGCGCTAGATATGGAACTGGAAGAATAAAATATATGAATAATAAAATATGATATACAACTTTCGAAATATAACTTTCAAAGACAAAGCGTAAGAAGGAAAACAAAACATGATAGATTTAGGTAATTTACTGATTAATAAGGATGCTAATAATGAAAATTATGGACGCATCCGAATTGGTCTAGCCTCTCCTGACAAAATCCGTTCATGGTCATATGGGGAAATAAAAAAACCGGAAACAATTAATTATCGCACTTTGCGTCCAGAGCGGGACGGATTATTTTGTGCGCGGATTTTTGGTCCAGTTAAAGATTATGAATGCTTATGTGGTAAATATAAACGAATTAAACACCGCGGTGTAGTGTGTGAAAAATGCGGTGTTGAAGTTACTCTATCTAAGGTACGTCGGGAACGGATGGGTCATATTGAATTGGCCTCGCCGGTTGCGCATATATGGTTTTTAAAATCGCTACCCTCACGGATGGGGATGGTTTTAGATATGCCTCTGCGCGATATTGAACACGTATTATATTTTGAAGCATATGCAATTATTGAAATTATTGATCGGCTTGATCCACCAACACATCCCAAAGATAGTAAAACAATTCTCAAAAAAGGAGATATTTTATCTCCAGAGCAATATAACTATTTAGTTGAAAATGAGGATGCCGATAAAATCCGGGTAGGTATCGGCGCTGAGGCAGTGCGTGAAATGCTGCAAGGAATTGACATCGACGGTGAGATCAGTTCTATCAAAAAAGGAATGGCTGAAACTAAGAGCGACACAAATTTAAAAAAATTGGCTAAGCGCTTAAAGGTTCTGGAAGGGTTCAAACGTTCAGAAATGAAACCCGACTGGATGATTATGGACGTTATTCCGGTTTTACCACCTGATTTACGCCCCTTAGTAGCGCTAGACGGTGGGCGTTTTGCGACATCTGATTTAAATGATTTATATCGTCGAGTAATTAACCGAAACAATCGTTTGCGTAAGCTGATCCAGCTTCGTGCGCCAGAGATTATTCTCCGGAATGAACGGCGTATGCTGCAAGAGGCTGTTGATTCATTATTTGACAATGGCAAGCGCGGTAAAGTTATTACTGGTGCCAATAAACGTCCGCTTAAGTCTTTGGCAGAGATGATTAAAGGTAAGTCGGGTCGGTTTAGACAAAACTTATTGGGTAAACGGGTAGATTATTCTGGACGTTCCGTAATTACGGTTGGTCCAACTTTACGCCTGTATCAATGTGGCTTGCCTAAAGTTATGGCACTTGAGTTATTCAAGCCCTTTGTATATCATAAACTTCAATTTATTGGTGCGGCAGCGTCCATCAAATACGCTAAGCGTATGGTAGAGAGTGAACATGCGATAGTGTGGGATGTGCTGGAAGAAGTTATCCGCGAACACCCGATTTTATTAAACCGTGCGCCAACACTGCATCGCTTGGGTATTCAAGCTTTTGAGCCTATTTTAATTGAAGGTAAAGCAATTCAACTCCATCCATTAGTATGTTCAGCATTTAATGCCGACTTTGACGGTGACCAAATGGCAGTTCATATACCATTGAGCCTTGAGGCACAAATGGAAGCTCGCTCGTTGATGATGGCATCTAATAACGTGTTATCCCCGGCGAATGGCGAACCGATTATTGTACCTTCTCAAGATATTATCTTGGGTCTCTACTATATGACGCGTGAACAAATCAATGATAAGGGCGAAGGACTTATTTTTGCTAATGTGCGGGATTTAGAGCGCGCTTATCAAACTGAGCAAGTGGGTTTACATGCAATTGTAACCGTGCGCTTTACTCAATGGCATAAAAATACTGAGACCGGTGTGTGGGACAAGCAAATTGTGCGACGTAAAACTACTGTTGGTCGTGCAATTTTATCGCAAATATTACCACGTGGCTTAGACTTTGAATTAATTGATCGTCCGTTAAAAAAGAAAGACGTAGCCAAACTAATTAACGTTGCTTTCCGCAAATGTGGCATAAAAGAGTCGGTAATTTTTGCGGATCATTTGATGTATACTGGATTTACTTACTCAACACGAGGCGGTATATCGGTATGTATTAATGATATGCATATTCCTACTACTAAAGAACAAAAAATTCTTGAATCACAGAAAGAGGTTGAAGCAATAACCCGTCAATATCAAGATGGTTTAGTGACTCAAGGCGAGCGTTATAATAAAGTAATTGACATCTGGGGCAGATGCGGAGATGATATTGCCAAAACCCTGATGAATGAATTGTCTAAAGAAAATGTTCTGGACAAGGACGGCAAACCAATTATCCAGGATTCATTTAACTCCATCTTCATGATGGCAGATTCTGGGGCTAGGGGTTCAATTGCTCAGATTAAACAGTTATCCGGAATGCGTGGATTAATGGCAAAACCGGATGGCTCGATTATGGAAACTCCGATTACGGCAAATTTCCGTGAGGGTCTGAATGTAGCGCAATACTTTATTTCTACTCATGGAGCGCGTAAAGGTTTATCCGATACTGCCTTAAAAACGGCGAATTCGGGTTATTTAACTCGGCGTTTAGTCGATGTTACCCAAGATTTAGTTATTACTGAAGATGATTGCGGCACTAATGATGGTGTAGTTATCAAATCAGTAATTCAAGGCGGGGATGTTATTGAATCACTACGTGACCGGATTTTAGGGCGTGTATGTTCTGGGGATATAGTTGATCCGGATAATGGACTAGTCTTGGCTGAGAGCGGAACGCTTATAGATGAGCATTTAGTTGATATCATTGATTCTAGTAATATTGATGAAGTTAAGGTTAGAACTGCCCTCACCTGCGAAACCCGCTATGGTTTATGCGCCAAATGTTATGGGCGTGATTTAGCTCGCGGTTACCTAGTAAATATTGGCGAAGCAGTCGGAATTATTGCGGCTCAGTCAATTGGAGAGCCAGGTACCCAGTTAACCATGCGTACTTTCCATATTGGGGGTGCCGCCTCGCGTTCTGCAGCAGTAAGTAAAGTTGAGGCAAAATCTGCGGGGGTAGTCCAATACCGTGATTTACGTTATGTATCTAGACAAAATGGTGAAGCAATTGTTATCTCGCGTTCAACCGAGGCTATCATACTTGACCAGTATAATCGTGAACGCGAACAGCACAAAATACCTTACGGGTCAACTATTTATATTGAAGAAGGTAAGGAAGTTAAAGCTGGCGGCAAGCTTGCCAGTTGGGATCCGCATGCCCGACCAGTAATCGCCGAATATTCAGGTAATATCGTTTTAGAAAATATTGATGAAGGTATTACTGTAGTTAAAGAGGCTGATGAGGTAACTGGATTAACTGCACTAAAAGTGATTGATCCGGCTAAAGTTAAAGGCACTAAGACTAAAGATAGGAATTTACGTCCAATTGCCCGCCTATTTGATGAACATGGTAATGAAGTTAAAATTAGCGGTACTGAGACGCCGGTAATTATTAGCTTTCAGATTGGTGATATTATTACTGTGCGTGATGGCGAGATGGTACATGCTGGCGACGTAATCGCCAAGAAACCGCAAGAATCTCTAAAAACGAGGGATATTACCGGTGGTCTGCCACGGGTTGCCGAATTATTTGAAGCTAGAATACCTAAGGATGCTGGTATGTTATCCCCTACCTCAGGAATTATTACCTTTCAGAAAGAAACCAAAGGCAAACATAAGGTTAAGATTGTAGCTAGCAGTGGCGATTATGTTGAGCTGGCTATCCCGAAAGATAAAAATATTCTAGTAAATGACGGGGAGTTTGTCGAGCGTGGACAGATGATTGTGGATGGTCCGGTAGATCCACATGAATTGCTTGAAATGAAGGGCGTTGAAGAGTTATCTAAGTATATCGCCTCAGAAATTCAGGAAGTTTATCGCCTGCAAGGGGTAAAAATTAATGATAAGCATATTGAGGTTGTAGTGCGGCAAATGCTACGCCGAATAGTTATTACTACTCCTGGTGATAGTAATATCTATCTGGATGGTGAACAAGCAGAGCGTGCAGCAATAATGGATGAAAATGATCGCTTAATGAGCCAAAATTTAAGACCGGTAGAATTTAAAAATATTCTGTTGGGTATTACTAAAGCATCATTATCAACCGACTCATTTATTTCTGCAGCATCATTCCAGGAAACTACTCGAGTACTAACTGAATCGGCAGTTGCTGGCAGAGTCGATTACTTACGTGGACTAAAAGAAAACGTAATAATGGGGCGCTTAATTCCTGCTGGAACCGGTTTATCTTACCATAAAGCCCGGCAAAGAGTAGTTTATGCTGAAAGCTTTCAGGATGAGGCTATAGCTATGGTTGAGTAAAAACTGCACTTCTATAGTAGTAGTATTTACTTTGTACAGCGTATATTATTTGTAGTTGTAAAACTATAAATAATATACCAGCCCAGATGCCCAAAAATGGGTTACTGCTCAGCCTATATCACTGATAACTGTGTCATACAGTTAAAGCCACAATCCTCATGTACTTGTTGTACATTCCGGTTGATTTGTTTAACTTACTCCTTGTTATTTCGCGCATATGCTGGCAGTAACCTCTGAGTAGTAACAAAAATGGACAAGCAATACATGTATGATGTTTGTCCATTTTTTGTGGTGAACAAATAACGGCCATTATAACCAGATTAGCACCCCATTTGTTATAATAATAAATGGTCTAAACATCTTATCTTCTATACTTCACCCCTGTAATCGCGATAGTTTTTTAGTTATTTAAATTACTCACTGCAATATAAGCTAATTTATACATCTAAAATTAGCATAAATTATTTACACAACAATATAACACCTAAAATGTTTCTGCAGATGGGCTCATATTATCTATAATCCATCACTCAATTAAATTATTTTACAAAACACCATAATTGTCAGAGTTATTTCTGCAAAAGCAGGAATTTTTAATTATCATATGTTTTATTTGATACCAACCTAAGACCCAAGATATCATTATCATTGCTTATAATGATGATGACAATGGATTAATATTACATCATGATTTATATTTTTATTTTTTTCAATTTCATAACTTACCAATTAAAATTTTTAAGGAATACTTTTATGTTATCTCGATTGTCACGAATAAGCCCTACAACTTCTCGTTATAATACAACCACGACGACGACAACCACGACGACGCCAACCACAACAAATAATCCCATTTCTGCTACTAACACATCACATAGTCCAGTCAATAATGAGGAAGCGGAAAATAATTACCAGCAACAATTACAAGAAACATTAAGTCAAATAAAGAACGACTTTTCGTCAGAAATCCAACAAAATTGGAATAATAATGATATAGGTATGGCATATAATGAAATATTCACAGCTCTAGAGAAGCATAACTTTGTGGATGCTATAAATCTTTTTCAACAACACTCAAACATGCACACCGGAACCACAGGGTTTATGCCAAGAGGCCGTTATCAAAATTTTATCAAGCTACTTGTATCTTTATTACCATATTCAAAACATACTGAATCTTACACGAATAATGTTAAACACGTATTTAAAGCTTGTGTGCTTGACTTAATCAGTGCAGGTGCACTTAAGCTGATTATTGGGATGGTAAAAGATGTACCAGAAGTATGGAATGAAACTATAGTCATGAAGAAGAAAAACAGTGATGAACAAATCTCCACAACAATCGACAACATTGAAGGACTGTTGTTCTTAAAAAATAACTGTGAACAATTCTTTATAAGAAGAGTTAATGCACTTATTATTCTCAAACTAACTTTTGACAGTATTCAATACTCAAACACTAGGTTGCCACAAGAACAACAAAATATCACTGGCATTAATACACAACCCTTATTAGATTTTGCTTCTAAATATGGAGCAGACTGGAATGATGACCCAGATCATTCATTGATTAACAAAGAATTTATAGACCAGTGTACAAATCTATTTGATAACCCACAACACAAAGTTCAATTATTAGTTTGTTATAATCAATTAACCGAATTTGGCTTATTAACTCATTACCAAAAAACCCTTGAAAAAAATTTTTTAGGTGCACTTACTGTGCCAGAGGCACAAACTATTTTTGCAAACTTTGGCCTAGCTAAACTTCTATCTCTACATAATAATGCCACACAGCAGAAAACTTTATTCGAAATTAGTGTCCGTTTACAGTCAGCCATTCGTAACCACCTAAAATCGCAAGCATCTGTACCCACAGAGATAGATGGTTTAAACAATACATTATTAATTACCTTATTCTGTAACTGCGGCTTGAGTAGGGAAAGAATAATTTGTCATTTACCCCATCTAAATGTAGAACAATTTACTTTTTTATTTCAAAATGAACAATTTATTAACGCATTTAGATGCGCAATTTACAATGATACTACAGAACAAACCAAGGGATCACTCACACCAAAAGACTTTAATGAAATTATCAAAACTGCAATCACAAAGATATGTGAATACCATAAAATGAATAATAAGCAAATTACAATCAATAACTACGCTGAATTAGCAATATTTAATTTCATAAAGTTTGATTCCACAATGTTTCGGTTTGGTGAAAGGATACCAACACCCTTCAGAAATATTTTACAAAACACCAAACATGTTAGTACAGATGCCGTAACCATAGCAGATCTGGATAAGACAAATTTTGCAAGTTCAGCCACAAGAAAAACTTTAAGAGATACGGTAATTACAAATATAACCAGCTTGATTGAGAAGCTAAGAGCTGCTAAATCAACCCAACCAGGAGAATATTCAGATCCAATTATTGACGATGCAATAGATATACTTTCAAATTTTTCTAAAATCTTTGAGCTCATGAAAATACAAGAAAATCCAATGAAAACTATGCTATCAAAAAAATCAGGCAAGAGGGATATTATTGACAAATGTATACCAACTATCGCTAAGAAATATTCTGAATTGGTAAAGAAGATTAACCAAAAAAGCGATATAACAGACACAGACAAGTTTGTATGTTATTGTATCAGCAAAGCTTTTTCTGATGTTTTTGCTCCGGGTTCACCGTTTAATTTTAGATTTCTCCTAAAACATGACTCCGAATTATTTGAGCCAACGTTGTCTTTGGTTACTGGGAAAAAACTATTGGGCTATAAAATCCCTCTTAATGATGGATTACAGCACACCATATGTTTAGCTTACTGGTATTCAACTATGAATACTGCAGAAGGAAAAACTCCAGATTTACTGCACCAGACAATTTTTAAGAGCATGATTCCTGATAATGAGAGAAAATTAAATACACACCTTGCATATGTTCGGGCAAGGACAAACCATCTACTGGGAAGCGTATTTACGCCATTAGCCGTGCTTTTAGGACTAACAACAGACCACATACCAGTTGATATTTCTAATATTTTGCATGTTTTATTTCAAGCGCCGGATTTGTCTTTTGAAGAGTTTCAAAATGCTATATCTGGGCAACAATCAGGGATAGTAGAAACAACAACTACCACCACCACGACTACAACAACTGGCTCATCATCGTCCACCGGGGTTGGTTCAGCCTAAGAGTAGAAGAAACAGAGAATGAAGGAAAAGAGCATACAGCATAATAGTAGGTGCAAATTAAGCACTAAGAGCTAACGGCGTTGTGCCTCTCTTTGTTGTGGTATCTGTAGTGTATTAAAAAGGCTGCCTGAATAATTAAAGGCAGCCTTTCTTAGTATTAGTAATAATAATTATCATCAAGCCGAAGCTGACGAAAAAATCAACTACTACTCTAGTCTATTTTCTACTTAATTTCTACTTTATACTTAGCTTTTAGCCCATCAAAAAATGCACGAGTTTTTTCCATTTGCAGTTGCTGTTTAATTTGGTCTTTAACTTTCGCAAATGGTGGAATATTTCCTGCATTACCAGTCTTAACATCGTTTAACTTAATAATATGGTAACCAAACTGTGATTTAACTGGAGTAGTAGTATATTGACCCTTTTGCAATTTAGTCAATGCAGCAGTAAATTGAGGCACATAATTTGAACCATCTGACCAGCCTAGGTCACCGCCTTTAGCTTTAGAACCTGGATCTGTAGAGTATTTTTTAGCTAAATCAGCAAAATTAGCGCCTTTTTTCAGTTGAGCTTCAATATCATCCGCAGTTTTTTGATCTTTGACTAAAATATGCGATACTTCATACTGCTTTTGGCTAGACATCTGCTTTTTCATCTGATCATATTTAGCCTGAGCTTGAGCATCTGTAACTGGACTATTGCTTGCCTTATCTTGTAAGATTTGCGCATAAATCATAGGTTTGATTTCTTGCAGTTTTTGTTGATATTCAGGACTTTTATCTAAGCCCATGCTATTACCCTCCATAAGTATTGCTTGCTGCATACCTACGGACTGTAATAATTGTTTTTTAAACTGCGGATTATTCATTTGCTGTGCCGCCATTGGCGATGATTTTTTGAACTGATTCATCGCTTGATCAATAACTTTTTGATCAACAGGTTTACCATTAATGTATACAGTTTCGGCAAAAGCAGTTGCCGTAGACAATGAAGTCAAAATTAACAATACTTTAACAATTTTACGCATTTTCATTTATTATCCTTAAAAAATAATGAATACAACACCCAAGATGAAGATTTTAACATATTTTAAAATATTTTATCGCAGCTTATTTTACAATATACGTTTTACAATTGGCAATCAATACGTTTTGGAATTTTAAATAAATATATCTATTTGTTCTGTATTTAGTGTTAAAATATTTATTTAAGTGCACCCATAATTAACGAATTTATTACCTGACATTTAGATGAGCGAAAAAGAAAAATTAAAAAAACATGATCCGTTTGTACGTAAAAACCTCACCAATCTTGAAATAGCTGCGGATTAATTAATGCCGTTTAGGATACTGCGTTATCAAGTACAGATTATTGATTATCACTTACATAACAAAGGCAAAAATAGTAAAAAATTACCCTTGGTAGTACCGTTAGTTTTTTACAATGGAGT
>JAUPUP010000093.1 GCA_030917485.1 Pseudomonadota bacterium | reverse complement strand
GTCATGTGCAGCTTCAATTTGATAAATCCTATTTTCCCAAGAATTAGTATGAGAATCAAAAATCTTAATGCAATTATCATCCCATGACCATATTAGTTGTTTAACATCCCCATTTATTAGTAATCTGCGCGTAGCATGTCTTGATACAACATCAACAGTAAGTACAGCTAAAAAATTGCCATAATCAAGTAAAGCATTGTAGGTATCATCAATATATTCTGCTCCAGTAATATGGATAGTTTTTCGACAATTTCCAGCAACTCGGCGTGGATACCCAAATATATCAGTGAACCAGGTTAATTCAAATGGAACAATTTCTCTAGCGCCACCGGTTAAAGGATTAGAGACGTAAAAATCAGATACGTTTTCATAAACATGCCAGTCTGGTAAAAACTGCCCAGAATGTACAAGTATGTTTGAGATTTTACCTAATTCTCCACTATTGATAATTGATTTAATCATCTTAATTGCCGGATGAAAAATTAGAGTAGACGAAGGACAAGCAACTAAATTTTTACTTTTTAACTCTTTAATTATATCTAACAAGCCATCATCCAACACACTAGCTTCCACAAAAAAATGAATACCATTTTGTATCGCTAAATTCATATATTTTAGATGTTCTGCAGGGCTAACAGATATAATCAAAATTTGTGGATTAATTGTAGTACATGCTTCTTCAAAATTATTAAATGTTTTAATATTATATAATTTTTCAGACTCTAAGTTTCTATCTGATCGGTTATCAAATCCAAAAATATTATTAATACCAAGTTTTTTTAAGCACCTAATTCGCCGTTTGCCCATAGATCCCAAACCAACAACTAAGACTTTATACATCATATCTATAACCAATCCCTATAATTTATTTAAGTTAATTTGTTAAATTTAACAACAGTTGTGTAAAAATATCAATAACAACTTCTTGATCATGCTCACTAAGTGATACTGAACTTGGTAGACTAATGCCACATTCGGCAATTTCAATAGAATTTTGTAAAGATTCGTCTCGTCTAAAATCACAATAAGGTGGCATAATATGTAAAGGATAAAAACATGGTCTTGATTCAATATTATTTTTCTTTAGTTTATTTATCATTTCGTCACGCATATTGCTTGATTGGAGTTTTAAGGTATATAACCAGTAAGAATTTTTCCCCCACCCCATATTTGGTGGCAGCATTATGTGTGGTAATTTAGCAAATGCCGCATTATAACGTGCAGCAAGCTCTATTTTTTTATTCACAAACTTATTCACCTGCTCCATTTGAGCAACACCAATTGCTGCTTGTATATTCGTCATTCTATAGTTAAATCCAACCAATTCATGCCAATACCGCCGATCTTTACTCATGCCGTGATCACGCAAAAGCTGAGCTTTATGTGCAATATCCGCATCTTTAAACAATACCATTCCGCCTTCACCGGTAGTAATAGTTTTGTTGCCAAAAAAACTAAATGTGGCTGCATCACCAAAACAACCTAATGGCTTGCTTTTATATTCACTTCCTAATGCCTCTGCAACATCTTCGATAATATAAAGACTATGTTTTTGAGCAATGTGTAAAATTTCATCCATTTTACATGCATGTCCGTAAATATGCACCGGTATTATCGCTTTGGTGTTTTTTGTGATTAGTCTGTTTATTGAGTTTGGGGATATAGTCCAGGTGTCACGTTCGACTTCAGCAATAACTGGAGTTGCCCCCGTATAAATTACCGCATTAATAGTAGCAGCAAAAGTAAAATCCGGTACAATAACCTCATCACCAGAACCAATGCCTAGAGCTGCTAGTGCTAAGTGTATCGCTACCGTTCCATTTGATACGGCTACAGCAAATGGCTGTTGACAAAACTTGGATAGTACGGCTTCAAAATCTTTAACATATTTTCCCTGGGAAGATATCCACGAAGTTTTTAAACAGTCGCTCACATATTCAAGCTCATTACCATTTAAAAACGGGGATGCCACCGAAATTATTTTATTTCTTAAATGAGTTGCATAGTCAACAACTTGGTTATGTTGATTTACTAAGGGAATAATTTTTATACTACCTTGTAAGCCTTTATTGATGGTGGCTAACTCTGCATCAACTGGTAGAGCAAAGAAATTTTTATTCATGACTAAAGCAGTCGCATCATCAATAGTTTTTCCATTTAATAGTGCACGGCGTATATCTCCATCAGTTAATATACCAACCAAACTATTGTTATTATCAACAACAAACACTACCCCCTTAGTATTAGCATCAATTTTGACTAAAGCATCCCGAATGCTCAAGTGCTCGTTTATTATTAATTCATCTATATTCATTACACCTTCCATAGGACTATGCTGCAACTGACATAAATCAGTATATCCTGAGTATTTTGTTTCACGGCTGGCTGTCATTGAATGGTTCATAAAATCCCCCACGTACAATTCAGAGCATTCTAATCTATACCGTAAGTAACTCTGTAACTGCATTAAAACTGTCTTCCAGAGCTGATAATCCGCTATATACTTCTAAAGTAAAATCTTTCTGACTAAGATCAAAATTTGCTAAGATTTTAAATAGTTCAGAATCTTTAGTCATTCCATAATTTAGATCGTGCAAACCATCATTATCACTAATATGCAAATAATCAGATTTGCCAAGCATATTGCTTATTTCAGTTTTAAAATCCAAATTTAATACCCTGGAACTCACCTTTAAATGTGCTACATCTAATAATAGATTAAAGTCTAATCGTTCAACTAATTCTAGATAGTTCTGATAGTTAGTTAACATTAAAAAATTTTCACCATTATAGGTTTTATAATTAGTCTCTGAGATTACATTATTTTCTATATATAGGTTTATATCATCAGACGCATCCTTCAATAAATTAAATGCTGTGCAAAATCGATCAAAAGATTTCTCTTTATTTTGTAGTAATTCTTTAGTAATGGGCTTGCCAATCTCGTGCACTTTTATATCTATCAAAAACCCGGCATGAAACCCAAATTTTTTAGCCCCGAGCTGCTTAGATAGGTTAATCGCACTTTTAAAATGATCAATTGAATTTTGATAAACATCATCATTAAGTGAAGCAATATTTACTACAAAGGGAGTTTTGGGTGGTGGAAAATAATTATGACATAAATAATTTAAATTGTATTTGTCTTTAAGTTCTAATAAATCTTGCTCAAAACCATCATAATATTTAGTGCCACCAGTTAATTCAATATTTAAAAACCCAGCGTTAGCCAACTGGGATACAGAATCTTTTATTTTTTGATGTTTAAAACATGCGCTTGAAATATATATCATTTTATTTTCCTGACCGGATTACCTGCATAAGTTCCTGAACCCTTAATATCTCTAATTACTACACTGCCAGCCCCAATAATAACATCATCACAGATTGAAATATTATCAATTACGATAGAACCTGCCCCCAACAGACAATTATTGCCTATTTCTACTCTTCCGCAAAGTTTTGCACCAATAGCTATATGGTTATGATCCCCAAGTTTAACTTCATGTTCTAATATAGCAGACGTATTGATAATATTATTATTTCCTATATTAGTATATGAATTTATATAACTATTAGCAAAAATCTGATTAGAATTACCTATTGTTACATTATTTTCAATAGTGGCATCACTATGAATAAAACTTATAGTAACTAATTGATTAATAAATCGATAGTAGAGATTTTTTCTAAGTACATTGTTTCCAACCGATAAAAATACACGGTATTCTGAGGTAATACTATCTATCTGTCCAATAACAGAGACACCGCCAATCTGTTCATCAGCGTCAGCTTTGAACGAATCATCAAAAATATATAACTGCTCTGACTTATAAAAATTACGCAGTAAATTCAATGCAGACCTGGTGTGTCCACCAGCACCGATTATCGCAATTTTAATACTGTTTTTATCATTGTGCATAGCACTACCGGATATATTACGTAATGCTGAATTTGTAATTAACTCCTCATTTATATTGATATTCATGCTCATTTATTCAACCATAATTAAGTCATCTTTTTTATATACAGCATTACTTGTTTTTCCAAAGATTTTTTTGTAGTGAATCGGAGATATTCCACGCCCGCCAGTTCTTTTTGCTATAACATTTTTATCCGTAAAAACTTCACCAATTGGTATATCATGTTTTGCTACTAAACATTTTTGTAATGATGCCCGAGTTTTTATCTCTGCAGCATTGGGCTGCTTAACCATGCTTCCCATAAACTGATCAACTTGCCTAACTAATTTTACAAAGTCAATCAACTCTTGTGGCGATAAAGATGCACCATGGTCTGGACCGGTTAAACTCTTATCCAAGGTAAAATGTTTTTCTACTACCTTAGCTCCCATTGGTATAGCAAATGGAGCAGCTCCGATTCCCCTCGTGTGATCTGAATATCCAAGCAGAATATCAAAGTTTTCCTTATAGGTATTGATAACCCGCAAATTTGCCTCATTATCTTCAATCGGATAATTTGCTGTACATTGAAGTAAAACTACGTCTTTATTATATTCATAAATTACTTCCAGTGCTAAACATACCTCGTCAAAGTAGCTCATTCCTGTAGAAAGAAAAATCGGTTTACCTCGTTGAGCTATTTTTTGTAAAAAAGGTAAATTAGTAGTATCGGTTGAGGCAATTTTATAAGCAGGTAAATTAAGCTCGTCAGTTTCAAGTAAACTATCCTCATCAAAAGGAGTGGTTAAAAATATGATGCCCTTACTTTCCGCATAGTTTTTTAGCTCCAGATTTTGTATTTTACTTATTTCGAGCTTTTTTAGCATTTCAAATTGACTCTCTTTAGCCGCAGTTGACTTTTGCTGATATGGCGCTTTTTCCACTCCTGCTAATATTAAACTTTCGGTTTTAAAACTCTGAAATTTAACTGCATCTGCCCCTGCTTTGGCAGCTAAGTCTATTAATTCTTTGGCTAAATGCATATCTCCGCAGTGATTTACCCCAGCCTCAGCAATAATAAAAGTCGATGAACTTGGGTTGATTTGCTTATTTTCAATTGTTAAGTTTTTATTAAAATGCATTTTATTAGACTGCATGTAATTATCCTAAAGAAAACTAAGTTACAAATAGTTGCTGGCTGCTCAGATGTATCTGTTTATGCTTATATAGTAATAAAATAAACATACAATAAACCCACACTTAATTTTGGGGCTTAACTACACAAATTTATAATTTGTACAGTAGATTCATCATGTTTAGATGCTTTACCAGATTTAATATCAGCAAGAACTGTACGTGCTAGTTGTTTACCTAATTCAACGCCCCATTGATCAAAAGAATTGATATTCCAAATAACCCCCTGCACAAAAGTTTTGTGTTCATACAAGGCAATAAGGTTGCCCAGGTAGTATGGGGATATCTCTGGCAAAATAAGCATATTGCTTGGACGATTACCAGCAAAAACCTTATGTTTGGCTAAGAAATCTGCTTGAGTATCATTCATGCCGTTGGCAATTAATTCTGCTTTAGCCTGAGCATGTGTTTTACCAACCATAAAGGCCTCGGCTTGTGCAATAGCATTAGCTTGTAAAATTTGATTATGTAATTTATCACTATATTTATCTGATAGGGCCAAAATAATATCCATAGGGTAAATACTAGTTCCCTGATGTAATAATTGATAGTATGCATGTTGTCCATTAATCCCGCTATCACCCCAGATTACCGGGCAAGTTTTATAGGATACAGGCTTGCCACTTTTATCTACCGACTTACCATTGCTTTCCATTTCTAATTGCTGAATATAGGCAGGAAACCTAGTTAATCGAGTATTATAAGGAGAAATAACCTGTGTAGAATAATTGTAAAAATTAATATACCAAATTCCCAGCAATGCCAACATTACCGGCATATTATGCTGTAGTTCATGGGTGTTTAAAAAGTGCTCATCCATAGCGCGCGCGCCAGCCAACAACTCTTTAAAATTATCAAAACCGATATATAGGATAATAGATAGTCCAATAGCCGACCATAAACTATAACGTCCACCCACAAAATCCCAGAATTGGAACATATTGTCTGCTGCGTTGATACCAAATTCAGTTACTGCTTTAGTATTTGTTGATGCAGCCACAAAATGCAATTTAATTGCTTCCGTGTTATTATTCGTATTGTTTAAAAACCATGTCCGTGCAGTATGAGCATTAGTTATAGTCTCTTCAGTAGTAAATGTTTTGGAAGCTACAATAAATAAGGTTGTCTCTGGGTTTAATTCACTTAGAATATCTAATATCTGATAACCATCCACGCTAGATACAAAATGAATATTTAAGTTGTTTTTACAATATGGTTTTAGCGCTTGACAAACTAAAACTGGACCTAAATCAGAACCACCAATTCCAAGATTCACAATATCGGTAATCATTTTACCTGTATGGCCTAAATGTTCTCCAGTATGCACCTTGCTACTAAATTTATGCATTTTATGCAACACATGCTGTATATCTGGTATAACATCTTTACCATCAACAGTTATTTGTCTTTTATCTCCCAAATTATCAATGGTTCTTAACGCAGTATGTAAAACCGCTCGTGATTCGGTATTATTTATTTTACAGCCGTTAAACATGTTTTGAATATGTTCAATTAGATTAGATTCATGAGCTAGATTAACAAGATGATCTACAGTCTCATCAGTAATATTGTTTTTAGAAAAGTCTAGATACATATCATTTACTTTTAGGGTATATTTTAGCGCCCTATTGTTATCTTGAGCAAACAAATCAAGTAATGTCAGTTGGTTCAACTGTTGATAGTTTCTCAGTAATTTTTGATATGATGGCTTATCTAACATAAATTCTTTCATATAAAACTTGTTACTACTCAGCCTATATCACTGATAACTGTGTCATACAGTTAAATTAGCTACTTTCGTCTGAGTAGTAACTATCACAATTTTCAAAAAAATAACGCAGGCGTTTTTTTTTAAATTACTGTTGCAATTCTTACCATTATAAGCGCCAAATTTTAAATCCGCGCGCCACTACCGTATCTTTAGGTAGAATAGATTTTATATCTATGATTACTCCACCTTGTTTTACATTGGCTAAAAGATTATCTAAGGTCATTTGCTTATATTCTGCATGACTAACCGCAATTATCAATAACTCTACTTTAGGCAGTTCTTCCCAATTAGTCAATTTAACCCCATATTCCCGATAAGCATCATCAGTATTAGCAAGTGCATCATGTATGGTAACATTAACCTTATAATCTTTAAGTTCATTAATAATATCAATAACTTTTGAGTTACGTAAATCTGGACAATTTTCTTTAAAAGTAATGCCTAATACAGTTGCAGCAATATTTTGCATAGAACATCCAGACTGAATTAGCATTTTAATGCCTTTACGCGCGGCAAATCTACCCATATTATCGTTTATACGCCGTCCAGCCTGAATTACTTGAGGGATATACCCCATTAGCTCAGCTTTATAGGTCAGATAATATGGATCAACCCCAATGCAATGACCGCCGACTAAGCCCGGTCGAAACGGTAAAAAATTCCATTTAGTGCCAGCAGCTTCGAGCACTTCAATAGTATCTATATCCATTCGATCAAATATTATGGCTAATTCATTCATTAAAGCTATATTCAAATCACGTTGAGTATTTTCAATAACTTTTGCTGCCTCAGCAACTTTAATGCTGCTTGCCTTGTGGACACCAGCCTCGATAACACTGCTATATACTTGGGATACTATATCCAAAGTATCAGCATCTTGTCCGGATACTATTTTTAAAATTTTAGTAAAAGTACGATTTTTATCTCCTGGATTAATACGCTCTGGTGAATAGCCAACTTTAAAATCAACCCCACACACCAAACCAGATACTTTTTCTAAAATTGGTACACAAAACTCTTCAGTAACACCGGGATAAACAGTAGACTCATAGACTACTATATCGCCTTGTTTTAACACTTTACCCACAGTTACACAAACATTTTCCAATGGGGACAAATCTGGACGTTTAGCTTCATCAACAGGGGTGGGTACTGCAACAATATGAAAATCTGCCAAACGCAGATCATCCAGACTACTAGTGTATAAGACATTGGCAAGTTCAAGTTCATCTGCACCAACTTCACCAGTTTTATCTACAAGTTGCTTTAACTCATTGACACGAGAAACGTTTATATCAAATCCAATACATTGTTTTTGCCTTCCAAATGCTACCGCAACTGGTAGCCCAACATAACCCAAACCAATAACAGACACTACCCTATTATGTATAAACTGATTTATCTGATTGTGCATAATGTACTCTTCATCCATATAGAACAAGAACCCTTAAATAACCTACAATAATTTACAACATAATTTTTAAAAATTTAGGCACCATAAAACGCGTAAGCTTAACATAAGTTATCGAATAAAAGATAATATATAAAACCAATAAAGACAAGTTTATTACTGTGCTTTGATAAAAAATTACTGATAATACAACTGGAGGTATCATAAAAAATAACATTAATGGCATTACCCGAGCATTGCGATTTTTTACATCTTCAGGCACGCATTGATGATAAATCAATTGATGCAAATGCATATTATCTGGCTGCATACCTGATGTGCGATGAATAAATTTACGTCGATACATGCTAAATCCCATTTCAGTAATTGGATATATTGCCATTAATAAAACTGAATATGGAGAGATTAAACCTTTATGGTGGTGTACCAAGTAAATGCTCAAAACTGCAATTACAAATCCTATTGTATATGCCCCGCCATCGCCTAGAAAAATTTTACCCCAAGGGTAATTAAATATCCAAAATCCAAGTATTGGTGAGCAAAATAATATGGATAATATAAATATTTAAATATAATGGAATAAATATGCAATAACGGCAAGCCC
>JAUPUP010000092.1 GCA_030917485.1 Pseudomonadota bacterium | reverse complement strand
TTTCATATTAAAAATATACCTGTCTAATAAAATGTATAATGCATACTTATTTAGTGATAATTTAGATAATAAATATCGATAGATTTTATGGCCATATATTGACTATGATAACGAACGTTATTTTACTACATTTAACCTTTGGATATTATGAAAAAAGAGCACCTAGAAGTATTAACCCAAGCCGAACAGGCTGCTTATTACGAAGTACCAGATTTTAATGAAACTCAGCACTATGAGTTTTTGACATTGGATCAGAGTGAGCTTGATTTAGTAATGAGCAGAAGTTCTTGGAGTGCCAGAGTTCACTGTTGTCTGCAAATTGCGTATTTTAAAGCAGTAAACCTGTTCTTTAAGGTTACCTGGAGTGAGGTAAGCAATAAGACTATTAAGTTCATTTTAGAACAATACTTTTATGACCAAAGTATTAAATTAAGTAAGATCACTGATTACGAATACTATACTCAATGCGCAGCTATAGCCAGATTATGTGGTTTTCAGATGTGGGAATCTCAGTTTAGTGACAGCTTGCTGAATAAAGCTAATGAACTGGCTAAACTTAACATTAATCAGCAGTTTATAGCTTTGGAGCTATTAACATACCTCAAGCAACAAAAGATTATCCGTCCGCAATATACAACTCTTCAGAGCCTTATAATTATTGCTATTAATTCCGAGAAGTCTAGAATTAATAAATTACTTATGGAGCAAATTACTCCGGAGGAAAGTAGGTTAATTTTGGCGCTAATAAGTAATGAGAGTACACTCAGCGAATTGGCTGCAATAAAGCAGGATGCCAAGGACTTCAAGCCACGGATACTTATACAGGAATGCCGTAAGCTAAATATTATGCGTCCTATTTATCAAATTGCCAAAAGAATACTGCCTGATCTATTAGTATCAAAAAATAATATCAATAACTATGGGGCATTCATACATTATTACTCTGCCCATGACTTACGTAAGCGTATTAAGATTGAGCAAACCTATTTATACATTCTATGCTACATACACCACCGATTCCAACAGGTAGTTGACAACTTAATCATTGCATTTTGTTATCATCTCCGTCATGCGCAAGATAAAGTAAACACAATAAAGAAGCTAGCAATTGCCGCTAATGCAATTGAACAAAACGCAAGCATGGATTCTTTGAAACGATTAGTTAAATTTTATGTAGATGAGAGCTTACCAGACGATTTGAGATTTGGGGAAATACGCCAAAAGGCTTTTAATATTTTAGATAAGCAGGCAATTATCAACTGCGTCACCGAGAATTCAGCTGCGGCGGATGATCTACTTTATTGGAAAAGTGTAGATCAGGTAGCGGTTTATCTAAAATCTAACCTCCGCTGTTTGATTCAAAGCCTTGATTTCTCTAGCGCAAAAGGTGAGTTGTTGGACGCAATTAATTGGCTTAAAAGTTTGAAGAGCAAACATAATATTACCGATTTCCCAAGCTTACCACCGCGGTTAATACCTCATTTAACCAGTAAACATAATGACCAACCAGAGCTCATTTTAAACCGATATGAATATTGGATATACCGCAAAATACAGGATTCAATAACATCTGGTGACACATACTTTAAAGATTCTCTGCTGTATCGTAATCTAAGTGATGAGCTAATATCCAAAGATAAAAAAGATGTTATTCGCCAGAAACTTACGGCTGAAACAGCTAAAAAACCCATCTCCAAACAACTTGATGAGCTATTTGCTAAATCTAACCAATTATGGAAGAAATTCCATAAACTATATCGCCAAGGTAAGCTAAAGCACCTATATTATGACGAAAAAACCAAGAAATTACACTTAAAACGTTCTGTATTACCCAAGCAAGATCAAATTGCGCACTCACTCTATGAACACTTTCCGTTTCAGGATATTGTTAATGTTATCAAGACAGTACATAAAGAATGCAGGTTTCTGGATAGTTTCACCCATATTCAACCCCGTTACGTGAAGTCAGAAGCTAATCTTGATCATTTAATAGCCTCCATCCTTGCTCAAGGTATGAATAGCGGCAATGCAAATATGGCAAATATCGCCAACATTCCGTATAATGCATTGCATGACACATACCTTGCCCGCATTAGATTGGAAACATTAATTACTGCAAATGATGCGATTAGTAATAGCATCTCTCAAATGTCAATATTCCCACACTATTCATTTGAGTATGGAATGCTTCATGGTGCGGTGGATGGACAGAAATTTAACATGGCAACTCCAACAATTAAAGCCAGGCATGGCAAGAAGTATTTTGGCAAAGGTAAAGGAGTGGTGGCATATTCATTGCTGTGTAACCATATACCATTACAAGTCTACTTATTAGGGTCAAATGACCATGAAAGTTATTTTGCTTTTGATATTTGGTATAATAACTCCAGTGAAATTAACCCACAAATTTTAACCGGTGATATGCATATTCTAAATAAAGCAAACTCAGTGATTATGTACTGGTTCGACGGAGAATTACACCCTAGGTTTACTAATATTAACAGCCAGCTTCAGCATCTATATTGCGAGAAATGGCTTGATAAATATGATAACTACGATATCAGACCAAAGGGTGAGATCAATCGTAAATTAATTGAGGCAGAATCCGAAAATCTGGAGCGGATAATAGCAACGCTTGGCAGCGGGGAAGTAAGCCAAGCATCGCTGATTAAAAAGCTT
>JAUPUP010000091.1 GCA_030917485.1 Pseudomonadota bacterium | reverse complement strand
TCAAAAAAGCATTGAGAATGGCTTTTATGGCAATGATACCCGCAACCATTCTGCAAGCCTAGCTTCAGCTGGTAGCGATGCACGGATGGGAGGCAGCGCAATGCCTGTTATGACTACAGCAGGCAGTGGTAATATCGGGTTGAGCGCATCATTACCTGTGATTACGTTCTGTCGCGAATGTAATAAATCAGATGAACAATTATACCGCGCTTTATTTTTCTCACATTTAACCACAATTCATGTTAAAGCTAAAATCGGTCGCTTGTCGGCATACTGTGGTCCAATGTGTGCGGCGGCGGCGGTTGCTGGAGCAATTGGCTTTGTAAATGACTTTGATTTTCAAACGGTTTCTAACGCAATTGTTAATACCTTAGGTGGCGTTTCAGGAATAGTCTGCGATGGAGCCAATTCATCATGCCCAATCAAAATCGCCAATGGTACTTATGCCGCTTATGATGGAATTGCAATGGCTGCCAACGGCAATGTTATTACCGTTGGTGATGGAATTGTTGGTCAAGATGTTGAACAAACTATAAACAACATTGCTGAAATGGCACAAAAAGGCATGGATGTAACGGATAAAGTTATTTTAGACATAATGACCCGTGATGATATCTAAATTTATTACGCAAGACAGGTGTTGTTTGCATTATAATAACGCCTGTCTTTACGTGTGGAAAAGTGTCTGAGTGGCCTAAGGTACTCCCTTGGAAAGGGAACAGACGGTAAAACGTCTCGCGGGTTCGAATCCCGCCTTTTCCGCCACCTTTAAAACCAGAACAATTCATAATATGCTGAAAAACATTAATATTTATTATATAAGCTATTAAAGCTACTCAAGGTATCTGAAAACATCAAAAAGTGGCTTAGAACTAAACCGTTGCAGACTAAATCCAGTCAAGCGTTTATGATATTAACAAATACATGAAATATAAAACCAAATACGACCTTTTGATAAGGTCGTATTTGAAATTAAGCCATGCTGATTAAAAAATATTAGCCATGATAAGGCACGAAATACATTACCGATTGTTTAGGAATAAAAATAAATTTCAACGTATTCTTCTGTACTTTAACAATCTGATGCGACATTAAATCAATATAAGAGCCATCTTTAAGTTCCGCACTAACCTCATTAGCCTGATATCCATTTTGCGACTTATTAACGATGAAGAAATAATTATCCCCACGCGTAAACACCGCGACATCATCATTTGAATTTAGAGCTTCACCCCAATGCATGGTTTTACCACGTGTTTGATTATGAAAATAAATTCCAGCTAAAACTTCATTTTGATTCCAATATGAGACACTTCCATTAGCTACCTCAGGCGACCATACTCCAGACTCAGTTAAACCACGTTGTTTTTCGGCTTGTAAATCAGCAAAAACATACGGCGTACCACCTTCCATAGCTAAAATCACTCCGTATGCTAATGGCGCATTGGTGTAATTCATAACATAATCAGGTTGCTGTGGTTTACCATCCCATGGACACATCGCACGCGAACTAATACTATCTGGCGCAGTATCTTGATCTATCACTAGATTAATCGCATTATTACCATCTAACTTACCAATACCCATATATGCATATTGTGAATCAAAGCTAGATTGTAAGGTTGATTGAAATTTATTACCAATCAAAGCTTGTTTTAGCGCAACCAAAAGCGGGAAATTTAACATTTTCATCTTATTATCTGCAGCCGTATTTGCATTAGCGGTATTAATCACCACATATTTGTTATAATCAGTTGCTGATTCAGTTGGATATTCACCAAAGAAATTATTACTGGCTTGATTATATTTCGCCGTTGCTCTAAAGAGTTGTGTATAAAATTCGACACTTTGACCGCTAATATCATCAATCCTAAATCCGTCAACATTAAAGCCACGCTGTGGATCAGACTTAGCCGACATACTTCCGTGCGAATAATCTGCTCCAAGTAACCATGCCGCAAATCCATTAAACACTTCTTTAGTACGACATGAAATTGAATCAACACCAATCGATGAATTAGTTCCAGCTGGTAATACTCCATCAAACCAACCGATCGTACCAGAGAAATCATCTGCCCATGGTGAACTCGCATTAACTTTATCTTTAAAAGTCGTATTATTAGGATTATGCCCCACTAAAGCAAGACTATCTTTAGTATCATACGTAGTTTTACTCGAACATTTTTCGGTTTTTAGCGGTAAATAATTTTTGACTATACTTTGTGGCCACCAAAAAGTCTGAATCGCATTCATATTTCCCGATTCAAAACTATATTTCTGTCCTTTATAGTCAGCATAAAAATGAGTATTCGCAACACCTGGTTGTGCAAACTGATGAATTGCCAAATCGACAACTACTTGTAATCCAGCATGATGAGCTTCATTAACTAAATTAGCCAATTCTTCTGCACTACCAAATGACATAACATTAGACTTATCACCAATTTGCCCAAAATCAACTGGTTGATACGCACCATACCATGCTGGAATAGTTTTCTTCCAATAAGGAACATAGGCATTTTTTTGTGGTGGAGAAATCCAAATTGAACCATAACCGAGTTCAACATATTTCTTTAACATTTCTGGTGTAATATTTTTATACGGTGTATTAAATAATTGTAAAATCACATCATTATGTTTTGCCGTAAATTTACTTTTGGCAATACCAGAGGGTAATTGCATATTATAAGCGCCAGCACCAAGCACAATTCCAGTGCCACCAATTTGCGCGTTAGTTCCATGGCAAAAACTGTTATCACTTTCATTGCTTGGAAGATTAGCTGCTGCGCTGTTATTCCAGACACAATGATCATCTTGACAAAGCACACTGCTGTCAATCTGTGTAACAGGCGTTAAATTTAATCTAATACTGTTATTATTTAATGCGGTTGCATTTGCTAACCCAGATAAAGCTAGAACGGTTAAAACTGATAATTTCATTTTCATAAGATATCTCCTTATTTTAATTAAGCCTATATTTTACTTCATTATTACGGCATAATTTTAATTATTCCACTCAAATAGACCAACATTATAAAATACAACGCCAAAAAACTAATATCCAATAGAAAACTACTAAATTAATTGGTAAATGTATTGGATTTAATCCTTAAAGCGTCAAATAAGGCTTTAGAAATGTATTTTATGCACATAACTAACATCTAAATCAAACATTTTAAATAACCAAATATACGCTCTTCAGCTGAGATATTATTACTGAGCGTTTGTAGTAGTAAATAAATTCTTGCTGTTTAAGCTCATCCAGTTTTCCTGGGATAAGTTTTGGCTGCTTGTAAATAAAATCATTACGCTCTAACCATTTGGTTATGCCTTAAATCGTCTATTTAGCACTGAGTGGGCGAGAATATGCACAAATACAGCTTTGGCCGTTAAATATGTTGAAGTTTTAATTTTGTGTTTAAATCATAGATTAGATTACTCCAAATTGGTCATTGAGCAAAAGCTCTCTGACCTTTGGAGGGAGATA
>JAUPUP010000090.1 GCA_030917485.1 Pseudomonadota bacterium | reverse complement strand
GATATTCCTAGTCTTCGACTAGAAATACTTCGAGTATCAAAAAAGTCCAGCTTTCAAGTTAGATGAGTATATATCTTTTTGTTTTTCTGACGTTCGTAATGATAAAACTATGTACGTACTTAAACCTAAGAAAGAATAACAGTAAATAGAAAGGGGTTATTGAGGGGCTATTTTGAAGCAAATACTAATAGGACTCTTTCGAAATCACCAATTTTTAACATCTAATTAATTGATTTAATTAATATATATTTTAGTTTCGAAAGAGCCCTAATGAATTTGTTGTATTTTTTTATCCAATCATACTTGCGGATAATGAACAGAGTTTATGAGAGTTGTATGGTAAATTCTTCATTATCTAGCATTATGTATCCTCCTGGTGCGCGGTCTGCCCAGTCGGGTATTTCAAAGCGTGAGATTGTGCAGTTGTTTGCCTTGATTTCATATAATCCGGGATTATGGGTATGTCCATGAATTACAATATTAGCACCATGTTTTTTAGCAAATTGAATGATAGTACTATTTACCACATGATAGGTTTCTTGAGGCTTAGCATTAAATGTTATACCAGATTTATGTTCTAATTTGTCTTTGATTTTATAGCGCCATGCTAGTGGTAGTTGACGTAAAATGAACATCACAATAGGATTTTGTAAAATCAACTTTAATCGTTGATATGCAATATCTAAAGTACAAAATGCATCGCCATGACTTAATAAAATAGTTTGTTTAGGTGTTTTTAATATGCTCATATCTTTAATTATAGTAATTCCTGTATCTTTGGCAAATTTTCTGCCGAGTCCAAAATCATGATTACCGCGGATAAAGTAGATGGGAGCACGGTGAGTAAAGGATCTAAATGATGTTTTTATTTTACGAATAAAAACATTGTCATCGTCGTCGCCACACCAAAAATCAAAAAAATCGCCAAGAATGTATAAAGCGTCTAATTCATGCTGCCATTTATTCATTAAGGAATAAAACACTTCATTCTTATCGGGTGTTTGGATTGATAGGTGTAAATCCGAAATAAATACTAATTTCATGTTATATCTTGCTATAATTAGGGTATAAGACAGCTATTATAGCAAAAATATTAGGTTAGTAGTGTTATGATAAAAGAATTTTATAATCAGTACGGCCAATTAATTGAAGGTGAGAGTGATGGGTTTTTTGCCCGGGTAATGCAGCATGAAATTGATCATATGGATGGTATTTTGTTTACCAACCGTGTAACCGATCCTGTGGGTGATTAATTGGTGGTAAAGGTTAAATTTAAATTAAAATATATTCTAGGATAGGATTAATAAATAAATGACTGAAAATAGTATTATCAACCCGCCAAATTTTATAAAAAACATTATTGAAGAAGACTTACAAAGCGGAAAGCATGGCGCAGTTATTATGCGGTTTCCTCCAGAGCCAAATGGATATTTGCATATTGGACATGCTAAAGCTATTTGTATTAATTTTGGTTTAGCTCAGGAATTCGGCGGTAAGTGTAATTTGCGTTTTGATGATACGAACCCAGAAAAAGAAAATAATGAATATGTTGAAAGCATTCAAGACAGCATTAAATGGTTGGGTTTTAGTTGGAATGGTGAAGTTAAGTATGCTTCAGACTACTTTGAACAGTTATATAAATTTGCGGTATACTTTATTGAACAAGGCTTAGCTTATGTTTGCGATCTGACTAATGATCAGATTCGGGACTTTAGGGGAGATTTTATTAATCCAGGCAAAAATAGTCCTTGTCGTGATCGAAGTATTGCTGAAAATTTAGACCTGTTTTTGCGCATGAAAAATGGAGAATTTGCTGATGGAAGTAAAACTCTGCGCTTAAAAATAGATATGGCAGCACCAAACATAAATTTACGCGATCCGGTAATCTATCGTATTAAGCGTGCCCATCATATTAGAACTCATGACGCCTGGTGTATTTATCCTATGTATGACTATACGCATTGTATTTCTGATGCATTGGAACATATTACGCATTCATGTTGTTCTCTAGAATTTGAAGATCATCGTCCATTATATGATTGGATTATATCCCATTTAGTTCAAGCTGGTTTATTAGCTTGTCATCCGCGACAGATTGAGTTTTCACGGTTGCAATTACAGTATACCATAACTAGCAAGCGCAAGCTAAACCAGTTGGTTACCGATAAGATGGTGTCGGGGTGGGATGATCCGCGTATGCCAACTATAGCCGGTATGCGTAGGCGTGGCTATACGCCGGAAGGCATCAAGTTATTTATTAAACGTTGTGGTGTATCCAAGTCCCCCAATATAATTGATATGGCTCTTTTAGAAGGAGCAGTCCGCGAAGATTTGGAAAGTAAAACTCCGCGTATTATGGCGGTATTGAAACCCCTTAAAGTAATTTTAACCAACTTTGATTCGTCAGTAACTTTTAGTCGCAGCGCCCAATTTCACCCGCAAAACCCTAGTTTGGGTGAACGAATGGTTGAATTAACCAGAGAAATTTATATTGAGCAAGATGACTTTCTAGAAACGCCTGTGTCCAAATGGCAGCGCCTATCACCTGGAATGGAAGTTAGGTTGCGGCATAGCTATATAATTAAATGTGTTGGAGTGGTTAAGGATGATACTGGCAATGTTGTAGAACTTAATTGTGTAATTGACCATGATACTCTGGGTAAAAACCCCACCGATCGTAAGGTAAAAGGAGTTATCCATTGGGTGAGTACAACTAAATCGGTAAAAGCTTTGGTGCGCAGCTATGACAGACTGTTTAGTATAGCAGTCCCCGATCAAGAAGCAAACCACGATTTTAGAGAGTTTATTAATCCGGATTCATTAACCACTAGTATTGCATTTATTGAACCGGCTGTTGTTGGAGCTAGCACTGAATTTCGCTATCAATTTGAGCGTCTAGGTTATTATATTACTGATCAATACGAAAGTCAAAACTGTGAAAATTGCAGCAAACAATTGGTATTTAATCGAATTGTTGGGTTAAAGGATAGTTGGAAACTGTAATTCAAATTTAGTAATGGTAAAGCATAGTAACGCAAGGTAAAGCACGGCAAAGTAAGCTAAAGTACGGCAAAGTGAGAATAATGAGAACAATTTAATAATAAAGGGGAATTAAAAATGTTTGATATGCCACAAGTTAATTATATAAAGTGTAAAAATGATACGGAAGAATATAGCATGTCTTACACGGCATGGGGTAATCAGGAACATAGTCATACCACTTTAATTTGTGTGCATGGATTAAACCGCAATAGTAGAGATTATGACTATATAGGCAGGCATTTTGCTGGGTTGGGCTATTATGTAATTGCCCCTGATTTGGTGGGGCGTGGAAATAGTGACTATTTACAG
>JAUPUP010000089.1 GCA_030917485.1 Pseudomonadota bacterium | reverse complement strand
AGAATTGGTAAAAGAGATTATCCGGCACGCCGTAAAACCATATTCTTCAAGTCATGAATAGAAGACCTTAATTTAGGTAGGCAAGAAGGTCAAAGTGTAGTGAGCATATGTATTGGGCATCCTTTAAAAAATTAAATACCTGAAAAATTGTAGACTTGCCAGTTCCGTTTGCACCAACAATAATACAAAATCTGGGAATGTTCTACATTTCAATTTTTTTAACATGCCCAATACATATGCTCACTACACTTTGACCTTCTTGCCTACCTAAATTAAGGTCTTCTATTCATGACTTGAAGAATATGGTTTTACGGCGTGCCGGATAATCTCTTTTACCAATTCTTCTAGCATGAATTTCTGTGTTGGTCGCGTAACCTTAAATATTTGAATTAATTTAGTCAACATAATTGATTGCTGCAAATGATTGGGTATTTTACCCAAAGGTTTTAACATATGGTAACGATAAGTGTTATTAATCACTACGTTTAACTTATTTATTCCGATTAATTTTTCAATTTCTATATTTTGAATGTTTGGGCTGTGATTTAATTCATATAATGCTGATATTTCTACGGATTGATTGTAATGATTATCTATAGGATACTCATATTTATCAAGTTTAGCAAGAATTCTAGTTAAATTATCTATAGGCTTATTTAAATGGGCTAATGTTTCTTTCCATAATTTTACCCGTGCTGGACCAGGCACTAAAACTAACCGCCCACAGTTATCTTTTTTAATTACAACCACATCATCAGTAAGTAATTTATAGCCTCGTTCAACTAATGCTGTGGCAGTAGTGGATTTGCCTGCGCCAGAATTGCCACTGAAAATAACTGCACAATTATTTATTAATACGGCTGAGCCGTGTAAAACTAAATAATCTTGATATTGTAATAAATAGGCGGCAATGGTACCAGTTAAATACACCAAAACATGATCATTAGTGATATGTGGCGTTGCTTTCTCAATAAGAACCAAACTACTGGCAGCATCTACGCTGTATATTGCTATGTGAGGGACGACTAGGATAAATTTGCCATCAGCAGTAATTAGGCTTTTTGCCGCTCCCATAGCTAGCGGCATATTTACCTTACCATATATTACCTTAATATTAATACCAAAAATTACAGTCATAGTGGCGCAATTATATCACTCATGAAGTTAATTTATGATAATTAATATGGTAATTATGAGAATTAATATAAATACGAGTATATATAAATTGTATATGAATTAGGCTTTATATACACGTCCTAAGTTTTAGGTCGGTTAAAACCCATAATAAGTTTTTTAATTTGATGATGATAAATTCCTTTATCCAATAAGCTGGCAATATAAGTGGAAATCAATGCGGCAACCATAAGCGGCAGTAAAAATACTTGTGAATAGGTAATTTGTAGTACCATAGTAATTGCGGTCACAGGAGCTTGCGTCATGGCAGCCAAAAATGCTACCATACCCAATAAATAATATTGTTCAATGGGAGCTAAATTAACAATGCTATATAACAAACTACCAATTCCTTCGCCAATTGAGAGGGAGGTTGCAAAGTACCCACCTGGAACTCCTGAACAAGTTGAAATAATTGAGCCCAACATTTTATACACAACATATAAGTTTGGCAAGTGCTCTATTCCAGCTAATGCGCGTGTACTTTCATGGTATCCATTACCAAAAGAAAGCCCGTGTGAGATTAAGCCCAGACCAGCAATTAAGATTCCACAAAGTCCAGCATTAAGCAATGGATTGTTGTTTTTCCATAAATTATATTTACTGCTTTGACTAATAGTCGTATAGTATACTATGCGAGAAAATATAGCGGCAAGAATACCACTGAAAATACCAATTAAAATAGCAATGGGTACAATTTTATAGGGGATGTAAAATAAAATATCACGGCTAACCCTCCCAAAATAGGAATTGTTGCCAACAATTAGCACAGAAACTAGACCTGCCGTACCAATAGCGGCTATTTTTGCCAATGATAAATTTAGTCTGCTATCTTTAAATAGTTCTTCTAAAGCAAAAACAATACCGCCGAGTGGGGTATTAAAGGCTGCGGCTAATCCAGCAGCAGCTCCAATTTTAAGCAATATTTTATGTTGTGTAAGGTTGGGAGTAGTACCGCCTAAGGATAAAATAGTTGCGCCAATTTGTATGGTCGGTCCTTCGCGTCCAATTGTTGCCCCAAACATGGTTCCCATGACAATAGCAATAAATTTGCTTAAAATAATTCGTGGATAAAACATTGCTTTTAGGTTACGCTTATTATCTATGTATTCTATTGCCAGTGCTTGTGGTATGCCACTTCCTGCAGCTTCTGGATAATAGCGCGTCACCATATAAGTTATAGCTATAAACCCGCATGGAATGTAGATAAATAACCAGTAATGCAAAGTGGCGCTTAGATGTAGAAATAGATTAAATGCAATATCAACTGCTTTGGCAAAAACAACCGAAAATAAACCGATGGCAATAGCTAAAATGAAAAATTTTAAACCATTATGGAATTTTATACGCATTATCTTTCCTTTTTATGAAGATGAAGATATCACCGTTTTATTAAGATGAAGTCACAGCTAAAGTTTCCTCTTGGCTGTATTGGTGTAATACTTTTGTTTTGGACTGGTTGGTTTATCTGGGATAGTCAGCAACAACTCGGCATTTTCAACTAATGGCCGTAAAATATTTATTCTAAAATGCTCACCATGGCGAATACCTAAAGACTCCATTATTTCACGGCTAGTTTTTGCCACAACACAAAACTCTAGAATTTGTTGTTTATGTGGTACTTCCCCGGTAGCTTCCCCGGTAGCTTCCCCGGTAGCTTCCCCGGTAGCTTGCGCCGGCGGGGTACCATAGTCATTAACTTGTACAAAATCTCCCTGAGTTAGCCTTATATCCAGCGGCACAATAATTTTAAATATATCAGCTTCGATTAATTGTGGATCGGCACCAGCAGAATAAGCTTTAGTATACCTAAATAGATTGCGTACTCCCGAACCTAATTCTTCAGCTCGGCCTATTTCGCGGAAAAATCCGGCAATTATGGGATTTTTGGGAAATGGTGAAAAATCTGCCGGATTAATAAGCCCATAAAAATGAGGGCAATTACTGTTTTCGGCTATTACCTGAGTGCGTTCAATAATTAATTTAGCCGGATACGGGCTAGAATATTCGCGATGAATAAGAATGTTGGATATTACCTCACGAAATATTTTATCGCGTAAGCTTATTCTATTTGCTTTTTCATCCTGATAAAACGGATCGGGTAAGTGTTTGGCAATGAACTCCATTAGACGTTCATAACTTTCAATTAAGTTAGTTTTAACAATATCGCGGTCATCATACCGATCAAGATTTACTCGGCGCAATATGGCATCGGTTTTGTGATGAGGCAGCGCGCTTAGTATGGTATTATCTTTACCAAACAGTAAGATTGAGGCTAATGTAAATCCGGATTTTCCGGTTTGTACGTCACGCTGATATAGTTGCATGCTTTTTAATAATTCCATATCAGACATATCTGTCCATGGATGATTATCATGGAATATTGTAGCTAATTTACGGGCTTTAGCAATTAAGTCCGGGCGTAAATCATCCTCTAGGGTAACAAACGGATAAACTCGATTTTCAGTATAACTATTTTGCTTACGGATGTACAACTGACTAACTAAATTAGTATTATCGGTAATATCTAAATCACCATCTTCATTACGGTCAAAAATACGATTATTAACCCGATGAACCTGTGAGCTTGGCGGAACATAAACATATAAAATGTGTTTACCATCTATTATAAATTCTTCAAGGGTTAGATATGTTGTTGGGCTTAATTTGGTTGGGTTATTAATTGCGGTGATAAATTCCTTTTTGATTTGTTCTATTTTTCCAGCTTCAATTCCGGTTATTGTCCCGGCATTATTTACCCCCAATAATATTTCGCCACCAAGGCGATTAAGAAAAGCACTTACCGTTTCGTAGATATCTTTGGTTAATACTGTTTTGCATTCTTTATATTCTAGTGAAATATTTTCACCGGTAATAAGTAATTTTCTGATGTGTTCTAAATTCATAAATTTTTGCCATCTGAGTAAAAAGCATCTGTATCGCATTTCATCGTTGAATGGGCGTTGTGGTAACTGTTATAATATGATATTTAACCCTTTTTTTTGTACAATATTTAATAATTTTAATGCTAGTCCACCAGGTTTTTTTTCACCAGTTTCCCACTTTCTAACAGCAGAAATGCTTACATTAAGGCATGCAGCTAGAACAGATTGGGATATTTTTTCTTTTTCTCTTAGGTTTTTTATATCTTCTGGGTTAACCCTATGAATTGGCGGAATATTTAATTTTTTATATTTTTCCATTCTTTGGCTCGAAATTAATCCTGCTTCGTGTAATTCTTTTGCAGTTTCATAAACAGCTTGTTTTATATTATTATTCATTTTTTTTACCTTAATTAAAATACCAGTTAACTTATCAATAGATATACTGAGCAAGTCATCAGCCAATTTTTTTAACTCTTCCAAATCATCATTATTTATTGTCTAGTTCACTTTCTTTTTTCTGCCATTTAGTAAAAAATTTTGTTTTAAAAACCTTCATTATAGTACCACCTAGTGGTATATTGTACACTATATCATATCTTTAGTCAACACATAATTGACTCATGGCGCATTTAAATATAATGACAAGTAATTATACCTTATGACACCCAACACCACTAATCCTGCTCACTCCACCAGCTAGGGGTTCAACCTGAATTTGCAGGTTAATCCGCTCCTTAAGCGCGCCAACATGCGAAATAACGCCGATTAATTTTCCTTCCTGCTGCAGGCTGGCCAGGGCTTCAAGTGCAGTTTGTAATGAATCTTCATCAAGTGTCCCAAAGCCTTCATCAAGGAATAATGAGTCAACCTGTACTTTATTACTGGATAATTTAGATAATCCTAGAGCCAGAGCTAGACTGACAATAAAACTTTCACCACCAGACAAGTTTTTAGTGGTTCTCTGTTCGCCACCCTGATAATTATCAATTACATTTAGTTCGAGCGGTGCAGCATCATCTCGCATCAGCAAATAACGATCTGACATTTTCTGCAATTGGGCATTGGCGTTTTTAACTACTACGTCAAAAGTAAGCCCCTGCGCGAAGTTGCGGAATTTTTTGCCATCTGCCGAGCCAATAAGTGCATGGAGTTGTTGCCAGCGGTTGGTCTCTTGTTGTTGCTTATCCCGATTGCCGATAATTTGTGCTTGCTGAGCCTGAGCTTGTTTATTACTCTCCAATTTTGTTTTAATACCGCCTATAGTTTGATTGGTTATGTCTATCTGGTTATTTAATTGGTCAATCGTTTGAATCAGCTCGTCATGATTGAGAGTACTTAATTGATTTTGTTTGATAAGAGTCAATTTAGCTGTTAATTGCTGCTGTTGGGTTGCCAGCTCAATTTTTTTAGCCCTCAAACTTTCGGCTTCATTTTGCAATAACAATAATTGCTCACGCGGTAAGAGCGCTTGCTTAAATTCATTCTCTTCCGCAAATTCATATTGATTAAGTTTATTTATAAATATGGTTTCAGCCTGCGTTTGCTGATCCCTGACAGGTATTAATTGTTGTTCCAGATTAGTAATTAAACTATTCGTGGTGAGTACTTGTTGCTGTATTTGGTTAAAATTAATTTCAGCTTGTTTTAGATTTTGCTCATGTATAGTCAATTGACTTTGAATGAGCTGTTGTTCCTGTTCCGGATCTTTATTAGCAAATAACTGTTGTCGCTCCTGCTCGAAGCTTGTATATTGATCTGTTTCGACGGTTAATTCAGCATTTAGTTGCTGCAATTGCTCGTGTATATTGTTTTGTAGTAATTGATTCTGCTTAATTAATTGGTTAATCTCACTAATTTGCTGGTTTAGGCTCACGGCAAGCTGTTGTTGCTCATTCCAGTTAGTCAATCTGGCTGTTAGTAATTGCTTTATTTCAGCTATTGATTGTGGTTGAATTTCATTAATGCCGTAATTAGTTAATGCTGGCATTAATTGTTGCTTGGCTGTGGTTATTTTTGTCTGTTGCTTGCTAATATTCTCTGTTATTGTATGCATCTTATCTCGTGTGGCAGTTAATTGGGCACTGAGTGTTGTGATATCAATTGTAATTTGTGCTTGTTCCTGTATTTTATTTTGTAATTCTTGCCTAAGTTGTTCATGTTGCAAGTCAAGCTGATTCAAAATATCAATAGTTTGCTCCAATTGTGCTATTTCAGCAGTCAATTTATGCATGTGTGTAACTACATCATCAGCCAACTCGGTTAAATTTTGTTGATGAATGAATCCCGGTAACGAGAGGTTACTAATGGTTTTAGTAATCTTAGTTTGTTGTTCAGAGCGTTGTTCGGTTAGTTCATTGATTTTTTGAATTAACCCATCAATTGTGGTTTGGCTGACCGCTATTTGATTGCTAAGTTCAGTTTTTTTATTGTGCAGTTCTTGTTGTCGGGTTCTTGCGTGAATGATTTTCTGTTGCGAGTCACTGTTTACTAATGGTGTATGTAATGCATACGGATGTTCCAAAGAACCACATAATGGGCACGGATGGTTTTTTTGTAGCTTCTCTCGTTCCTTACTAAGGCTAAGCACTTTATTTTCAAGAACAATTTGTTCATTTAAGCTGGTGATTAAATGCCCTATATCATTTAAATGCTCCTCCATAGTTTTTAGTTGCGGTATTAATGAGCTTAGTTCCTGATTCTGGGTTTGTAATTTTAATTGAGAGCTATCTAATTCATTTGCTATTTTCTGCTGGGCAGTAATCAAATCATGCAGTTTATCAAATTCTAATTGTTTGTCTTTTAGCTGTATTTGATTTTTATTTAACTCACTAATATTTTTATCCGGACTTAAACTACGTTGTGTAACAATTAATTCATCTAATTTTGTCTGTTGCTGGGTTATATGGCTATTAAGTTGTTTTTGTTTATGTTGGGCAGCATCCTGCAGTTGTTCAAGCTGGTGATATTCTTCCTTACAGGTGTCTAATTCATATTGTAGGTTTTGCTCATCATTAAAAGTCTGCGTCAGGTTATCCAGAGTATTAATAATCCCGCTGAATTTAGTTACTAACTCTCCATCAGCGAGATGTTTTTCTGTATATATATTGGTCTGCTTGAGCTGAATTTGTTTATTATTTAAATCTGCTTGCAGTTTTTCTGTTTCTGTTTGCTTGGTCTTAAATTGGAAGTTAGCCAGTTCAAGATTACCATTTAGTTTAGTTACAGATTTTTTGATATTGATTAATTTAGTATCCAGTTCACGCACTTGCTGGATTAGTTTAAGTTGGTTGGTAGAATATTGTTTAAAATTACTAAAGTCCTGCTGCTGATTGCTTAAATTATCTTTAGACAGTGACTGCTGTTGTTCCAGTTCTGGTAGGCTTTGTTTATGCTTGCCAAGATTATTACTTATTTCGGTTGTTTGGTTACGCAGCTCTATTAGCCTTAAGTAGATATCGCTATTTATTTCATTGGCTTTTTCAGCAAGGGATAATTGATTTGCCTTGAATGTGAAATTATCCTGTTTAGTGGTTAGCTCTGACTGTTTGGCTTCTGCAGCCTCTAGTTCAGTTTCAATCTTATTTAATTCTTCAAGCCATCTTAACTGTTTATCTAAATCAGTTTTGGTTTTAGCAATTTGCCGATAATTATTTTGTGTATTTGTCAGTTGTATTTCAAGCTCTGCAATTTCAGCGTCAGTAAGCAGGCTAATCCCTGATAAACCTGCATTAATTAGTTCCAGTTTCTTTTCTTCAACGGTTTTCCGTTCATGAACTTTTTGGGATATTTCACTGTATATTTTAGTGCCGGTAATTTGTTCTAGAATTGGTGATCTTTCATCCGGAGTTGCCTGTAGGAATTTGGCAAAGCTGCCTTGTGCTAATAACATAGCACGGGTAAAATGCTCAAAATCCATGCCGATAATTTCAACTATTCTTTTATTTACACTATTAATTTGAGATTCAAGAATAGTATGATTACTAATATCGGCTAATTCGCGTTTAACCTGTTGCAAATTACCATCCGCATTTTTACGGGCTTTAATCTGTTCCCAGTAACAACGATAAATGCCTTCGTTGGTACTGAATTCAAGTTCAGCAAAAGCTTCTCCTGTACGACGTGACATGATTTCATTAGTGGTTTTGGTAATTGCTCCAAGTCGTGGAGTCTGTCCATATAGAGCCAGACATATTGCATCAAGTATAGTTGATTTTCCTGCACCGGTTGGGCCAGTAATGGCAAATATGCCAATGTGTAAATATTCAGGATGAGTAAAATCACATATCCATTCACCAGCCAAGGAATTAAGATTTTTAAAGCGCAGTTTACGAATTTTCATCTTATTCTGCCCTCAGTTCAGTTTCAGATAGCTCAGATATGATTTGCTGATAACAATCTTTTAAAACTTGTTGCTGCTCAAGCGGTATCTCATTAATCTGCAGACATTTATCAAATACCTGTGAAGGAGTTAAATCACTAAGCTCTATTGTGGCGCTCTGATTATCATTTATCAATATCTGATTAATAAGTTGACGGTTATAGACTTTAATTAGCTCTACCTTGCTATTCCTAACAGTATCCTGCAATTGTTGATGCAGATTGGTAATAATTTCGTTACCGGTATAGCTCGCTTCAACCCATATTGACGTTTGGCGGGCAATGAGAGTAGCTAATTGTGCAATAAGTTCTTCTATATTGCCACTGATTCTGGCTAATTCTTGAAATTTAGGTACTGCAATTGAAGATATTTGCGTAATGTATTGATTGTCAAATTCAATACAAAGTATAACTTTTTGTTGATTGACCTCACCAAATCCCATCGCCAATGGCGAACCGCTATAACGTATGTGTTCCTGATGATTTACGATTTGAGGTATGTGCAAGTGACCTAATGCTAGGTAATCTATACTGGCAGGGAATTCTGCAGCATTAAAATGTGCTAAAGTTCCTACATATAACTCACGTACTCCGTCACCAGTTTTGCCACCACTGGCAAATAAATGACCCAGACCAATAATAGGGATATTAGCGCCAAGTTGTTCACGTTTTTTAACCGCCAGATCACATAGTTGTGCGTAATGTTGTTTAATTCCATCAACTAACTTTTGACTTTTATCTTTACCTGATTCATTATCTTCAACTGAACGTAAATCACTATCCCGCAGATATGGTACAGCGCAAATTAACGCTATTATACTATCATCATCAATATCATTTAATACTAATAACTCATCGTCAATAGGATCTGTTATGCTGCCGATCACATGAATTTTTAATTGTTTGAGAATTGTGCCTGGTGCATTTAGTAGTGTGGGGGAGTCATGATTTCCACCAATTATAACTATATGGCGACAATTAGTATTAACTGAAACTTTGCATAAAAATTGATAGTATAGTTCCTGGGTTTTATTACTTGGTGTGGTGGTATCAAAAATATCTCCGGCAATAAGTAGAATGTCAGGTTTTTGTTGTTCAATAGTTTGTAGCATCCAATCAAGAAATGATTGAAATTCTGCATAACGCTTTTTACCGTACAAAGTGCGACCAAGATGCCAATCTGAAGTATGTAGTATTTTCATTGTATAATCGCTTATCTTAATTCAATAATCCGCACTGCACAAAATTTTGAAAAATTGATACGTATAAATTGATACTTATATCATCATACCCTCTCAAAGACAAAGAGTATAGATACCGAATTATATCATAGCTATATTATGTTTTTGGTGATTGATCCCCCCACATCAGGGCTGTCCCATGATAATTTAATAATTGGCGGTATCTAGTAGTGATTAGACTGAGTACTTCATGGTTTAAAAACTTCAATGTTGCACAGGATGTAGATTGTGGACATGGATGGATTGAAGAGCGTAACCGTTTTGTTACGGATAAGATAGATTGGCTTGGATAGCCTAAATCAGATTCGCTACCAACTTATGGAGGTGAACCAAATTGTTCTAGCTTGTATAAAAAACAGAATCTGTGAATTAATAAAATTAATACCCCCAACCCCGTCAGGCTATGCATGACGCCCCTCCAGAGGGGAATTATCATGGGACATCCCTGGTATACACATAGATAATCGGGTAAAGAAAACGCTAATATGGTATAACTATGGGATGTCAACAAATTGTTAAAATTATCTTGTTAATAATAGTGAGTGGTAAGCGGTAATTGCAAAAGGATAGCCATGTTTAATTTAAACCAGACTGATGTTAGAACTTTTTTCTTTGATGTATTTGAGAAAAGTAATTCTGGGGTTACACTATCCGATTTAGAGAAAATAGCTCTGAGTGTGATTATGGAGCACCCCGAGTATCACCAGGTATTGCATAATCGGCAAAAATATCTTGATTATGTGTGGACGGTTGAAATGGGAGAGACCAATCCGTTTTTGCATTTAAGTTTGCATTTGAGCCTAATTGAGCAACTGTCAATTGATCAACCACATGGAATCGCTGCGTTGTATAGTGAACTAAGCAATAAACTTCAGGATAAACATAGCGCAAGTCATGAGCTGATAGATTGCTTAGGTGAGATGCTATGGCAGGCACAGCGAAATAATCAAGCGCCAGATGTAACCGTGTATTTTAAGTGTATTAATCAAAAATTGGGGAAAGAATAAAAAATAAATGTGGATAATAATAGTGGGTAAAAAATATTGAATAAAAATAATCAATAGTCTGGTTTAGGTGAATACAAGAATGTTAGTATATGATTCGCACTGCCACTTGCAAGCAATTAATTCTGAGGCTGGTAACGCTGCCCAGCACGGCATTGCTTTAATTCCTGCTTGCAACCTAGATGAAATTCCTCAACTGATTGAATTGCGTTCCCAATATCCAAGTAAATATAAAATAGGGTTTGGCATTCATCCCTGGTATATTGATAGTAGTATAAAAAATAGTATAGATAATAATAAAAATGGCATAGAGAATAATGGTGTAGAAAATCAGCAAATTGATTATCTAATAGCTGCAATTGATAAATTTAAGCCGGATTTTATTGGTGAAATTGGACTTGATTATCTAAAGCCTCACCCCGAGTTACAAAGAAAATTATTTACCCGGCAGCTTATTCTAGCGCAAGAATTAAATTTACCTATAGTGCTCCACTCGGTGAAGGCGTATAATGATGTCTTGGCTATAATAAAACATAGTTTTAGAAAATCGGCTAAGTTAGGTAATATTCGGGGAATATTACACGGATTTAACGCCAATGCTGCGGTAGCAAAGCAGTTTACTGATTTGGACTTGTTTTTAGGTATTGGGAGTATGGTAGCTAAACCAACAAGCAAGGTATTATCTAATCTTAAACAGCTAGGAATTGATCACCTAGTGTTTGAGAGTGATGCGCCGTTCATGCCAGCTTTTGGGCAGACAAAATCGCAGAGTTCAGACACGTTTTTATATGCACAACTAGTTGCGCAGCAATTAGATATTAATTTAATTGACTTAATTAACATTAGTAATCACAATGTGTTAAGTTTGTTTAGGAATTATTAACTTAGGAATTATTAAAGTATGTCCAAGCCCAAAAAATCGCCACGCCATTTATCAAGAAGCCTTGCTGTGCAGGGGTTATATTATTATAAAATTAATCAAGCGGATATTAGTGAAATTGAATATTTTTTAAGTACTAGTTGTAATACAGTTTATGCAGCAGCTAACTATGAACTTTTACATTTTTTATTGAGCCATAGCATCGATCAATTCGAGCCGATGTTAGAGTTGTATACTGAGTATTTACAAAGAGATATAAAAGATATTAATTTGATTGAACAAATTATTTTAGTATTGGCTGCGGTAGAGTTAAGTGATAATTTAAGTGTTCCCGCCCCAGTTATTATTAATGAAGCGATAGAATTAGCTAAGTTATACGGGGCGACAGAATCACATAAATTTATTAATAATGTGGTGGATAAATTGGCGGCTAGACTTAGGCAGCCTTTAAATACAACGTTAAATACCAAATAAGTTTTGATGAAGCACTATATTTCTATATACTCAAAGCATTAACATGAATATTGATCAGAATATAATTGACGAAGTAATTCGAAAAAGTGATATTGTTGAGGTAATTGGTAAACATTTAAAATTAAAACGCTCTGGCAATAACTATTTTGCCTGCTGTCCCTTTCATAAAGAAAAATCTCCCTCTTTTTCGGTTAATAGCAGTCGCCAATTTTTTCATTGTTTTGGCTGTGGTGAATCAGGAAATGTAATTACTTTTGTAATGAAAAATAATGGCTTTGATTTTGTTCAGGCGGTTAAGTTTCTTGCTGATTTTTCTGGGGTATATATTCCCGAATCTACGGTTCAAGTTTCTAAACAGGAAATTCAACAACGTAAAATACATAAAGCTACTCTTAAAGATACTATTGACCGTGTAGTCCAATATTATAGAAACAATCTTATAAATTCTAGTGTAGCTGCAAATTATTTGTTAGCTAATCGCGGCTTATCTAAAGATATTATTAATCAATTTATGCTAGGTTATACTCCAAACTCAGCAAGTCCGCTTTCTGCTTTGTTTAATGATTATGCCAACAATCAGTTTTTGCTAGATGCTGGTTTAGTAGTTAAGAGTGATAACGGTAAATTATATGATCGGTTTCGCGATCGAATTATATTTCCAATTCGTAATATTAGAGGTGAGGTTATTGCTTTTGGTGGACGGATTATTGCGCAGGGCGAACCTAAGTACTTAAATTCACCAGAGACCGAATTATTTAATAAATCACAGGAACTTTATGGTTTATTTGAAGCGCAAAAACAAATTAGGGATAAAAATCAGGCAGTTGTAGTTGAAGGCTATATGGATGTAATTGCTATGTTTCAATTTGGCATAGATAATGTGGTTGCTACAATGGGAACTGCTGCAACGGAAGATCAAATTAAAAAATTATTTCGTTTATGTGATGATATTTATTATTGTTTTGATGGGGATAATGCTGGGCTTAAAGCAGCTTGGCGGGCATTAGAACGTTCAATTTCATTAGTTACTGATACAAAGTCAGTGCATTTTATCTTTTTGCCTAAAAACGATGACCCAGACAGTTTTTTACGTCAACGGGGTGCAGATGAATTTAAGCATTATGCTAAAAATCATTCATTACCAATGTCAAGTTTTTTGTTTAAGCAGTTGTCTAGTGAAGTGGATGTTAGTAATAATGAAGGGCGGGCTAAATTAGTTAGCTTAGCCAAGCCGTATTTAGAAAAAGTCAGTGCTCCAGCGCTGCAAGTAATGTTAAAGCAGCAATTGGCTGCACTAGTTGAATTAACGCCCAATGTTTTAGAAAGCATTTTAAATAATCGCTCGCGCTATGCCTTTTTTGCGCATAGATTAAAAAATCAAGCGCTGCCAATGCCATCACTTGAAAAAACCAAACTACCGATTTTGCATAATATAGAGTTAATAATTAATAATGCAGTTAAGCATATTGATTGGGTAATAAACTATAAATTACCGGATAGTGTGAATCATTACAGTCGTGAGATTCAGGAGTTGGTATTTATATTAGATTATATCAGCAATAATTGTAATTGTGATGATGAGCCTATTGACTTGGCTCAAATTAAGCAAAATCTTGAGTTATCTTGCCTGGATTTAGATAAAATAAAAATAGCTCAGGTAAAAAGTATAAATTTAAGTCAGGATGAATTTATTAAAAATTTAGATCATCTATTTGGACGTATGGCGCAAAAAAGAATTCGAGTTCCTAAAATACCTATGAAGGATAGTAACTAGGAATAGGCGTGAGTATCTTGACCTCCTCACCGCCATAAATAGGCAATGATTCCTACGCCATGATACAGCAAATCTTTGCATCTGGTTCGGTGGGTTCTTGTTTCATAGACACTGCCCACGAGGTGGTTGCGCAGGTGTAGCTAGTTCCTCTT
>JAUPUP010000006.1 GCA_030917485.1 Pseudomonadota bacterium | reverse complement strand
GCTAGAGGTCATATGGGTGGCAGGCCAACATTGTTGGATAATCGACAAGTTAAGCGAATGATTGAAATGTATAATTCGAAAAAAATACTGTTGGTGAAATCTGTAAAATCTATGAAATTAGTAGACCTTCATTTTATAATTATTTGAAACGCGAAAATTTGATTAATACCAGCGATTCAGAACTAACAAATTAAAAACTGGGATGAATTTATTAACTGGTTATATTGGCGGGGGCTGTGCATAGATGGCCATAATCAGGTTAATAAAATAACTATTAGTGTCAAAATTTTGGTATAATGTACACATATGATTCAGTCAAATGATGTTAAATTTCATTATAAAATAATAATGTAGGATAAATAATTAATAATCACGAGGGAGTAAATTTGGCTGCTATGTTATCTGTTAATAAGCTTAAAGAACTGGTATGTTTAGCCGAAGATTTAAATTTAGTTATAAACTATTTCTTCGATATGATGGATGCAAAATTATTGCCAAGCTCTTCTATTGGGGCAACTGGTGCTCCGGACCGGGAAATACAAGTGTTGCTTGAAAGTGTACATAAGGTAGTTGATGATCATTTTAAGTTACAGACTAAGGTAGTAAATCCTATGTTAGAGTTGACTAAGGATAAGCAAATTATACATGGATTGTGCTTTTTATCTGGAGGTGGTTCACAAATTGCAAATCCAATAAGTATGTTATATTTACGTGAAGCAAAGATAGCAATAGCATTTGTGTATCATAATAACAACACTGAAATGTGGCGCTTAAGATTACAGGATATTTCTGAAATAACGCATCATTAAAATAGGATACATTGTTGATGACAGAATTAGTGAAACAACATGATGAATTGGCCAAGAGGTTCTTAACTGACTTAAATGCGGCAAGAGGCTTTTTGCAAATACATTTAGATCCTAAAATATTAGCAAAATGTGACCTAAGCACTTTAACTATTGAATCTGGTTCTTACATTGACAATGATCTTAGGAAAAGAGCTTCTGATATATTGTATAAAATGGATTTGCTAGATAAAAGCAATTGTGTCTATGTATATGTCCTCATAGAGCATCAAAGCAGAGCAGAGGAATTGATGCCATTACGTGTTCTTCGATACGTATTGGCAATATTACAAAATCATGTTGATAAATATAAAGTTAAAGGCGATTTGCCGATAGTAGTGCCATTAATATTATATAATGGTGAAAAATCACCTTATCCATATGCGACTAATATAAGTAAATTATTTGAAGATAAAGAGCTTATTAAAGAGTTTCCGGTAGGGAGTTTTAGATTAGTTGACTTGACGGTTATGCCGGATGAGGCAATATATCGTCATGGCAAGATAGCTCTATTGGAGATGCTACAAAAACACATTAATGTTAGGGATTTCAGAAAATCAAGGGCACAAATTGTACATACTGTGTTAGTAGCATATAAAGATAATATAAGTAAAGAACTCTTTGATAGTGCAATATCCTACTTGACAAATGCACGTGAGGGCTTTGAATTAGAACCGTTATTTAAAGAAATAATAGACAATATTTCTGAGTATGAAGGAACAATTATGAGTTATGCAGAAGAATTAGAACAAAAAGGTATACAAAAAGGTATGCAAAAAGGCAGACAAGAAGCTGAACAAGAAATAGCCAAGAATTTGCTAAAATCTGGAGTTGATGCAAAAGTTGTAGCCAATGCTACTCACCTGTCTGTACAGCAGATTAACGAATTAAAGAAAAGCATGCATTAACATTTGCTAGTCGCAGCCGCATATCTGGAGCTAACTGGCGTAATAGTGAGCAGCCATTGTACTGAGATTGCATAAAGTTGCATGATTAAATGTAATTTTGGAGAGCAGAATAAAGTCTGGGGTTTATCAGTTAAATTTGTCTTGAATTAATAAAGTGAAGTAGTGTTGAGCGTGATACATCCATAATCTTAGCAATTGATGCTTTTGGTATATTTTTACTTATGAGGACTTTAATTCCTGGATATTTACCATCCAACCTGGATTTACCATGACCTTTTGGCCGACCTAATAGGAGAGCAGAACAAAGTCTGGGGTCAGTATACCGCAGAGAAAAAAGTTGCGTTAAAGATGATGAAAGACCCGCCGTAATTGGTTTACAGGAGCTAGTTTACTGTCAAGTCTCCGCCAAATAATCGGGCTTACGCCACATAAAGCAATCTTAATAACATAAGTTTTCATTATTATTGGCCAAATTGTATTTGACTAGATTTTAGCTGAAAACTAACTTCATGTTAATTGACCCCAGACTTTGTTCTGCTCTCCTAAATCCTCCATCTTTTGTAAAGCTTATGCTCAACTTTATGCAGCTAAAGCTGCGTTGTGCGCCTGCGGCGCCCTAACCGAATGCCATTGTGTCGGATAAGCAACTGGCGTTACCGCCAGCCACTCTCCTAAGAACCCATCGTACCACTTTAGCGGTAATGGGCTCAAGCCTTTATAAGGCCAGCCAAGCTGACCCGGCAATCCTAAATAAAGGGTTGTAACTTAACTCGCGCCCACCTTTTCTCAAAGTATTCATTATACTTTGGGTCATAGGGAGTTGCTTCTGACCTGATTTTAATATGACGCTTGATTGCTACCGAACTTGCACTAAATAAACGTAATAATTGGTATCTTCCTTGACTGGCTTGTAGGCCAGCGTTAAACACCCAATTGTCGTGTTCAATTTTGCAGAAGTACTTTTTATTAATCCATTTCCAGCTCTTGTTCGGATGCCTGCGCTTTACCCATTTCCCAATGGCCTTGAATATTTCGTGATCTACCTGACTAAAAATAGCTTTGGATACTACATGTTTATAGAAATTCGCCCATCCTCTAATCTTAGGATTTAAGATTTGGATTAGCTCTTCTGTTTTCACTGTAGCCTTTGTTTTAATCACTCCTCGAATGTTTTTGAGAAATGATTTGATGCCTTTCTTAGCCGGTTTGATTAGGAGCTTTTGCTTGTACTTGCGTACATTATGCCCCAAGAAGTCGAAGCCGTTATTTATATGAGTAATTAACGTTTTCTCTTCCGATAATTCTAAGCCTCGCTCCTTTAGAAAGTCAGTTATTAGGGGCTTTACCGTTACTTCCAGAATTTCTCTGGTAGCTCCGGTAACAACAAAGTCATCTGCATAAAACACTACGTGTACCTTGTATTTTGGTTTTGTAGCTGCGATTATTGCTGCTTCCAATCCCCTTAGGGTAAGATTCAAAAGTGTTGGTGAGATGACCGACCCTTGGCCTACACCTTCTAAAGTTGCTTTTAATTGCTGATCCTCAATATATCCAGATTCTAACCATTGCTTCAGTATCATCTTATCCATAGGTATGTTGTCGTACAACCATCTATGAGAAATCGTATTGAAACATGATTTTATGTCGCCCTCTAAAACCCATTGTGCAGAGCTTTTCCTTGCTAATGTTATAAAGCACTGCTCGATTGCATCTGCACAGGAGCGATTAGGGCGGAATCCGTAACTATTCTTATCCACTATCGTTTCTGCTATGGGTTCAAGAGCTAGTAGGTGCAATGCCTGCATAGCTCTGCATTTCATAGGTGGAATTGATATAGGCCTAAGTTTTCGGTTATCTCCGTTCTTTGGTATATAAATTCTTCTTAATGGAAGAGTTTTGTAACCGCGACGGTTTAATTGAGTAACTGCATTTAGTTTTTGGGTTGGAGTTTTCCACACAATCTTGTCGACGCCTGGAGTTTTATTACCTCTATTTTGAGTTACCCTCCTAACTGCCATTAACTTGGCATAATAGGAATGGGTAAGTAACCACTGTAAGGATTTCGCCTTACGATATTTACTTCCTCGAATTGCCTTTGCGATGCGCATTTGTAGCTGCTTTACCATTGTTTCAATCAGCTCCCAGTCAAGGGAATCCCATTTAACTCTGGCTGAGGACGCATTAGCATTAGGTGCTATCATTTGCTTTCCCTCATTAAAACAGTTCTCCAAATTATTTCGCAATTAAAGACCAGCCAGAAGTCGGCATCCTTTCGGATTATGACACCTTGTCACTATCCAATTCATTACAAACTGGCATTCGCTTTTTCTGGCGTCCTCTGCCAGCATAGCCGTCAATAAACCTCGCGGCTTATCTTCCCGGTTGGGGACTATACTGGTTTACCAAGTTCCGCTTAAACGAGTAATGTTGGGTTAGGTATTCGCTATGAACCGATGAGTGTATCGATTGCGAGCACACTAGCCGAGTGTATGCTCCATCTCATTATGCCTGTTTGGCTTCAGCGTGATAGCCACTTTCGCTGATTGGTTGTGACAGTCCGTTATGTCGCGAATTCATGTATATTTACCATACCAACTACCTAGCACTATCCCAACTTATGGCTGTCAGGAGAATTGTAGGCTCACGCTTTCAATTCTGCACATAACGTGCTTCATACATTGTCTGGCCAGCTCTTTATTCATGGCCGTAGGTTCACCCAGCAATATGGGTGGTCTTATCTCGTTGATTGAGTAAGACAACTTATTTAGGCGACTTCTTGTCGCACCCGGCTTTCAACCCCAATCAGTGTCAAACATGTTTAAAAGGTGATACTTCCGGGAATTATTTGGCCTAATAATTTCACCCCCTGCAAGAAGCAGGTTGGATTAATATATTAAAATTATTAATTGAAAAAACATAAGGAGATATTTATGAACAATTATGATATACCATCCAAACCGCTTACTAATTCCACAGGCAGATTAAGTATTAGTTTATCAGAACCCTCTATATCTACCATGCTTAATATAGGAGAAACACATACATCAAAAAATACGGATACAGGCATAGAGAATATTTCTATGGTATTAAATCAGCTTTCTTTCTCCAAAGAAAATGAAGCTCAGGATATAATGAAATTAACTAACTTAATTAGAGAGAGCTTCACAAAGATCATGAGCCTCGCCTGGTATATAACTCAACATGGTAATGCTATTGCTGAAGATACTAAAAATAACGTTGCCCAATGCCATGAAGAAATTAAACTGATCATGCAATTTTTCTTGTCAGGTCACAATAAAGTGTTAAAACAATGGCTAGATAAGCAAATGCAAAATTCATCCTCTACAGGAGCAAACAATCAATTAAAAAAGGAACTTGCTTTTTATTTTACCCGGCTCAATTTAATCTATTCTTTATTAGAAGTTGATGAGAAATATGACGTATTGGGGAACCTTCATAGTTATTTATTTATATTTGACTATGCTAGTTCTCCTCTGGTAGAGCGAGGTGATAATGAAATAGAAAAAATTATGCAGCTTCAATATAAAATAGATACTAAGCAATTTGTCAGTGAACAAGAAAGGATTATATTTATTCCGAGCGAATATGGTTACTCTACAACATATTCGCTACCCCCGGTGATACCAATTAATGTCAATTTTTTATTGACACAAAATGGCATAAGTAAATTTCTTAAAATATTATTAGAGAAATCTTCTTATTTATCTAATAAACAGCAAAATACCCAGGTCATGGTTGACCACCCATTCTTTCCTCACGCGGTACAGCCCTTGGTCGAACAACAATCTTTATGTATAAACAATACTTCTGATATATTAAGTAAGCTTTCCTTATCACGGAATGAAGGTGATAATTTAAAAGAGTTGGTAGATTTAATGAAGTTGGTACTTTCAAAATTTCTTAATTTATCTGTAAAAATAGTTACGGATAAAAATATGAAAAATGAGGCGGTTAAATACTATAAAGAATCCAGGCTAATTATAGATTTTTTAACGGGGAGTTTCGCTAAGAAAAAGTATAACATTCAAATCACAGAAAAGGCTGTAAAAAAAAGCTCAAACACATCTGAAAAAGCTCAGGATATACTAAAAGAAAACCTTAATTTTTATTTTAACAGACTTAACTTAATATGTACCCTTTACGAAAAAGATGCCCTAATTAATATGTTGGGCAATTTAGGCGATTACTTATGCTTATATGACTATTGTAGTGTTCAGGGTACGATAACAAGTGATAATGAAATAGAAAAAATCATACGTAGCCAATATCTTATAAATGATGATCAGCTTATTAATAGCGAAAATACAACCGTAACGATTCCCAGACAGTTTATTCTCAGCCTGACAATGGATACGCCTATGGTAGAAATTGGGTATCGGTTTTTATTAAAGTTTGATAAAGGCATAACACTAACTCTGAAAATATTATTAGAAAAATCAAATTATCTGCTATATAACCTGGAAAATAATGATAGTTCAATTAGTAGCTTAATAAATTGCTTATCTTATACTACACAGGCTAAGTGGGCTATGAGAAAGCTGGGGAGTATAACTATAACCAGCAAAGTTACCTTGGATAAGAGTTTAATGCCCCTGCTGGAAAAAGTAGTTATGTTATCTGCAACTCCTGGTAGAGAATATATAGTTTCTATTTACAATTTTTTAACCAGAGCTGCCGAGAATTTTAAGGAGAGTCCTACGTATATAAATTATCAGGGGGCCTTAAAAGCTTTAGATTTATCAAAGCAGTATAAGGACTATTATAAACGTAATAAATTAATAACTAATAGTACTATAAAGAATATATCCAAAGATATTAGAATTATGTGCGCATGTTATGACAATAAAAGAGCCGATAAAATTAAGGATTGCATTTTATTATTTCACTTTATTAGTAAGTTGGAAGTCTATAATAGAAACGAAGAAACCTTATCGGCCTATGATAGATATGAGATGGTTCTTACTCCCATTTTGAGTATTCAGGAACAACTTAACTCGCTGAAAAATATAGCTCCTAATGATACGGTTATATCTATCCCGGATGAAATGACGACAGTAAATATTGAATTTTTACTTTCTAACGGCACAAGAAATAAAATTTTTACAGCATTTTTATACTAATTGAATAAGAAATATTTATATTATTTTGTACAAGACCATACTAAGAATGATTTGGTACGAGGAGACGACAATCTGGGACATATAATAACCTCACATGGCTTATATTTGGAAGAGCCTATGAATTACCGTGGCACAACATATCAAGCTTATAACGGTACGTGTCCGGTAAGTATCGCGCCCTAAAGTTGCATTTTAATATGGTGGGGGTATTTTACTGAACCAGTAAATGGCGTTTTGAAGATATAATTTAATGTGCTAATAGTTTTATTTTTACAATCACTTGAGTGATTGTAACATGTTTTTTTGTCTAAATGTAACTTTTTCATAATTTTATTTTTAAACTTTTAATCCATCTACATATACCCATGCTGGCGGTACGCCATTCAAACTTTGATGGGGACGTTTATTATTATAAAATTTAAAATAATCATCTAACCCCTGTCTGAATTCTTTTACTTGCGTAAAATCATTTAGATAAAGAAATTCATACTTAACTGTGCGCCATAATCTCTCAATAAAAATGTTGTCTGCCCAGCGTCCCCGACCATCCATACTAATTTGAATATCATGACTTAACAAGCAATCAGTAAACATGCTGGATGTGTATTGAGACCCTTGATCTGTATTGAATATTTCGCATTTATTATACCTGTTAATTGTACTGGATAGTAAGTCTACACAGTGTATTGCTTCCATATCAATATCTAGTGACCAGCTCAAAACATACCGGCTGTACCAGTCTATTATTGGGTTTTGCCGCATATCCGAGGTAAATCGGCAATGGAAATCAATTAATTGCCATAAATGGGGTTGTAAGCCGGACAATGGCATTCGGTTAGTGGTACTTTTGCCAGAGTATAATAAATTGGTGCTGTGACTACATCATTCAATGGCGACCAATTTGTGAATTTTAAGTATACAGACATATTAGAATTGGCTTAG
>JAUPUP010000088.1 GCA_030917485.1 Pseudomonadota bacterium | reverse complement strand
CTTAAATTCACCCTGGTATACTTCACCACTAACATCATCTTTTAATACTCCACGTCCTTCAATTTTAAAATTTCTATTACAACTTCCTTCAATTGTTCTTTTTCCGTCTGAAGTTGTGTATTTTCCACAGACAGGAAGGTCATTATCAAAAGTCCCTTTAAATGTGCCCCCCAATCCTAAAAACAAAGTTCCTTCACCATGTTTTTTGTCATCTTGCCACTTCCCTTCATATTTAGTTCCGCTTGAATATATAAGAACTCCATTGCCGTGCCTAAGTCCTTCACGATATTCACCTTTATATTTACTGTCTGATATTAAAGAGAATCGGCGATTTTTATCTGGAACACATTTAAATCTGCTCCATTCTCCGTGGCCGTTTAATTTACCATTATTCCACTGTCCTTTCACGACATTTTTATAAAGACAGTTTTCAACAATCTCGTGATTTTCATACGTACCGTCACCATGCCATATATTTTCGCCAGCAAAGCTTCCCACATATTTTAATCTTCTTGCAGGATCAACCAGTGTTCCTTGAACTATCTTGCCCTCTACAAAGATTCCCTCTAATATTCGACCATTAGGATAAGTTAGCTTTCCCTCCTTAATTCCATCATCAACAAATGTTCCCTCAAATTTCCCACCCCCACCCACATGTGGGCTTAAAGTCAAAATACCATACCATTCGCATTTTTAATTTACAAATTCACCCACATATTTGCCATAGTCATAGGTTTTGGTGATAAATGCATCATCTATATTAACTGCAGATTCTTCATTGTCACTATTTGGATAAAAGAATACCTTAACGATTGTGGAATAGAGCCTGATATCTCTAAAATGTTCCTCGAGTAATTTATCTACAGCAATGCTATTAGGAAAATTTGTCGATAACCAAGTTGTAAAACTGGCATAATCAAATACTTTCTGTTCAGTGTGATGAATAGAAGGGGCAATAAAAGCATCTTTTCCTTTAAGGCACATAAATGCAATAGATAAAAACTTTGCAAATGGTTCAGGAAATTTATTAGGTTGCCCATTAGAATTTTCAGCTTTAGCTAATGTTTGTAAAGACTTAAAGGCATCTTGAGTTAGTTCTGGAGGACAGTTATCCTCTTGCTTAATTGCAGCAATACATATCTCAATTAAGCGTTTAGGATCCAATTTTGTTTGTTTATCTTGCAAATCTTTGATAATTGATTGAAACAATTTTATATTCTGCGTAGGTTCCTGATTATCTGATAAAGTCTTCTGAGTTGCAAATTGGTTGCCTACCATATTAGAATTAGTATTGTTAATACTAAAATTATCCATTTTCTCACTCCATAAAAAATTAAACTTACAATGCATATTTAAGCATTAATAGGTGTAAGCCTAATTCCTATTTTGGGTAATTTTTGTAATTAAATTTTTTATGTGATTAATAGCAAAGTAATTAAATATACAAAAATCCACCCAAAAAACCCTAACGAATAATGCTGCAAAAACGTATAATTCCATTGTAAATAATTTTTTGTAACATACCAATTAGTACAGAAGATGTAGGTTGATTATGATTTTGCACTTATACGCAATAAACCTCAATTTAACAGATAAATTATAAAATGTCAAAATTGGGGTAGCAGTTCATGTAATAGGTAGAAGTTCATGTAATAGATTTTGTGGTGGGTAGCGGCAACGCTAATTTTATAAAGCAATGTCTATTATTCAGTACTAATTTCACAATATAAACAATATAGAATCAGGAAGTTAAAAATTATGTTGAAACCCACTCAAAGAACTGCCCACAGTAGTTTTACCAAGCCATTAAGTACCCAACCCAACTCTGGAAACTTAACCCTCACACAACAAGAAAATAACCCAGAAAGCGTTACTGGTAGTCAAGAATCAAATGAATCTTCAATGCAACTTATTACAACAGCTAGCCAAGCAGAAAAATTTAGAAATTGTCTTAATCAAGCAATTGACGAATGTGCTCAACAACTCAGAGCCTTAACACAATTAATACAAAGACCAAACTGTTGTAATAATAATGATATTGAAAATGGCATTGAAAATCCAGATGCGGCAAGTTCTCCGCTTGTTCAACAACATCACCAATCTGATTTGCACGGAAATATTTCCAGATGTTTATTGAAATTTAGGCAAATTGTTTCAAATAATGAACATATTTTCTTTGAAGCTGCTTATGGTATATTTGGTTATACTGGAGCAAACATAGCAAATGAAAAAATTTCAGATGAGGAATTCAATGTAATATCACAAGTTGGTATGCAAATCGCAGGTGCAGCTGGAGCTATGATTATTCCTTTTATACTTTATACCATCTACGCCCGACACACTGATTCCTATACAGAAGAAAATCGAAAGCTACATCTAGGAAGTATGGGCAGCGTAGGATACAAGCAAATCATGATTGGTTTAGCTCAAAACCTTGTACCTAATAATTTTTCCAATTTAAGTAAAACTCTTCAAACACTCATCATTGGCAGTAGTTCAGGTGCAGCATACTATATAGCAGAAAATATCTTCAAAATAGTAGCAGCATCTTTTGAAACCAACAGAACAGATTCATCATTTACTACTTTTAAAAAATTTGTTTTAGAATTTACTGGAGGTTTAATTTTAAATTCCACGGCGGGATCACTACCAGGAATATCTTCAAGCTTGACCCAAACCGCAGTGAACGGGAATTTTTCTTATATGGCACGTGGCGCTATTGAAGGAGTAGCAACAACTATAGCTGATCTTGCAAATTTACTTATAGGTTCTGTTACAACATACTATGGTTGGCCTATTTACAAATGATAATCTCTTTTATATGAGTATAGGTAAGCTAAACTCTCTCACTTACCTCACCCATTGCTTGATTATGCTGCTCTACAACAGGCTCAGGTGATCCATTGACAACATTACCACTACTAGTTGTAATAATTCCCGGACTAAACTTATTTAGAGGAGTCTTTCTTACCTCAACAGAACCAGTTGAACCAAATGACTCATCAAGAAACAACTTAACTTGTTGATTCATATAATCGTTATTAGCTCCACAATGTTTTATAAAATTTAAAATAAAATCGGTGCGGTTAGTTTTTTGCCATACAAAACTTTCTTTATAATCATTTTGATTAAATAATCTTGGTTGTGGTAACCCATCCTCAAGAGTGGACGTTAAATTTCTATTTTCATCAACGTTTAACTCAAAACCAGGAATTTTAACTGTATCATCTTGATTAGTGTTATCAAAATGTGTCGCCAGAACAGCAAAAACACATTCTGCTGATTCAGTATATGTGTGTAACCCATCGCCACAATTAAATAAAGTATTCTCAACTTTCATCATAAGCTTAGTTACTTCTTTTATTAGCAATGAAAAAGTAGATCCTGCCTCAGCAATCTCCTCAGCACCATCCGTATCATGTGGTAGTTCACTACCGCGCTTAAACTCATTAAAAGCGCCTTTACATATTTTGGAAGCTAATAAAAAGTGTAATATAAAAAATATAAATATTAATGGAGATTTTATAAATAGTCGCTTAGCCCATAGCTGCTCATTTTTATGGACATTAAGAAAAATGCTATGTTCAACAAATTCAAGCTTTTTTTCATTAGTACTTAGATCTAATCCCTGTATTACATAATCAGGAATTAACTTAATTAAGTCTTTATACCCCTCTTGTAATCGAACATTATGCCTTAATGCAGCATTTACAATTTTCTGGAAAAACATTACACCGAAAATAACCTCTCTTCGATAAACCTGCTTCGTAATGGATTCATCGCCCTTATTCCGCGTAACAGTCATCTCATCATTTATATCGCCCATACCATTATTTACTTTTTTAGTAAAATAATCTACCGCTTCAATTTTTTTTGCCTTAATCTCTTCTTTAGTATAAAAATCACGTATATTACTATTTTTTAGATTAGGATTAGATATACTTGATAGAAATGGGGCAATTAATTTGCTAATCTTTACGGCTCCGTTTACTTTAAACCTTATAGTAAATTTTTTATCATATTTTATTTCATTAAGGTGACGATTTGGTATTTTTTTTATTATATCATCTACAACCCCTTGGTCTTTAAGAAACTTCTTGAAATTTGTCGCAAAATTTCCATCAAAAGCTGTCTTTACTCTACTAAATGAGCTTCCAAGTCCGGAGCTTTGATCTGTTTCCATGCTAGATAAGAAATGAATATACATCATAGCAGCAAGTTCTACTTGGCTAGCTGTAGCAGATGTTTTATATTTTGATAAGGGTCCTCTATGAAGTTTTAATTCACCAATCATCCCACCCAACCTCGTATAACCTTCTGCACCAAATGTATTTCCTAACGCTTGAACTTCTTGTGGAGTTAAAGCTTCGCCAAGTATATATTTAATTGACGAGGCTGCCAATTTTAATTTGTAATTGTTACATGCTATTATTTGGCTATTTTTTTCTGGTTCTGTTAGGTTCTGGCTGCTGGCAGTTGCACTTGATAAATTTGGAAATAAAACATTTTCATTGTTGCCTTTCTCAGTTAAACTATTACCCTGGGCTTTTAACGTCGCCAGTTTACTGCTACGATTGTATATTGGCAGCGTTGCTTCAATTGGGGTTGCCATAATTTTATATCCTATTAAAAGAGTTACCTAAGTATTATACTTGCTTTACAATTAACTAAATAATTATTTAACTATGTTTTTTATATACAAAAACCTAGGCAACAAATTCACCCAATAAACTTACAGCAAAATAAAGTTAAGGTGACGCAGCAGCATGTTATACAACAAGTTATTGAAGAATAAAATAAGATCTATTATATACTGATCGTAACTGGTTTACTTGCGCAGCTAAAGTTGGACTTTTTTGACACTCGAAGTATTTCGAGTCGAAGACAAGGAATAACGCAATAAAAAGCGACGGGGACGCATCCCACCGTGTACATATAAGTACACGAGGAGCGTTTTATAAGATATGACACAGTGCAGGATTGAAAGACAAAGAGTATATGTGAATAATTACAATATAAGCCGTCTAACATCAGACAACACAACTGCCAAATATGTAGTGAATTTTGCAGCAAGAGCCCCATCAATTATACGATGATCATATGACAAAGATAAGGGCATCATTAATCGCGGTTTAAACTCTGCACCATCCCACATCGGTTTAATGCTTGATTTAGAAATACCTAAAATTGCTACTTCTGGAGCATTTACTATAGGAGTAAATGCGGTACCGCCAATTCCACCTAAGCTAGAAATAGTAAATGAGCCACCTTGCATATCAGTAGGCTTTAATTTACCATCACGCGCAAGCCGAGCAAGTTCACTAGATTCTTTCGCTATTTCAACAATACCTTTTTTATCCGCATTTTTTAACACTGGCACTACCAAGCCTTGCGGTGTATCCGCTGCAAAACCAATATTAAAATACTTTTTATAAATTATATTATCGCCATCAATAGATGAGTTAAATTCAGGAAATTGTTTTAAAGCAAAAACACAAGCTTTAATTAAAAACGCTAGTGGAGATAATTTAACTGAATCTTTTTTGTATTCTTCATTCAATTGTTTTCTAAACTCCTCAAGATTAGTAATGTCTGCCTCATCAAATTGAGTGACATGCGGAATCATTATCCAATTACGTAACAAATTAGCTCCTGATATTTTTTTAATCCGCAAGCGTTCTTTAACTTCAACTTCACCAAATTTAGAAAAATCTATCTTAGGCCACGGCAATATATCAAGTCCGCCACCTATATAGCCAGCGCCACTGGATGATGCAGCATTATTTAAACCACTAGTCATAATGTTACCCAAGCCACCACTAGTCATAACGCCCTTAACAAATAATTTGACGTCTGATTCAGTTACACGCCCCTTACTTCCACTGCCTGCTACTGCCCCAAGATCAACGCCTAGCTCACGGGCTAACTTTCTAATAGATGGGGAAGCAAATGCTTTAGAAAATGATTCTTCATTGATATCACCATCGTTTACCGAATTATCACTTATTATCTCATCTTTTCTTATCTCACTATTTCTCGACGCACTATTTTCTGTTTTAGAATCTTCACGCTTAGAGCTTACATCTTGAGAAACATTTTTATCTTTCAGAGTATCCTGGTTATTGCTGTCTAGTACCGCCTTATCAGCGACCACCTCAATTTTTGCAACTACATCGCCTTCATTCAGTTTATCACCCACTTTAACCAGAATTTGAGTAATTTTACCAGCCACCACCGCCGGCACATCCATCGAGGCTTTGTCAGTCTCAAGCATGATCAAATTATCATCAATTTGTACAGTATCACCAACTTTAACATAAACTTCTGCAACATTAACGTCAGTACTGCCACCGATATCCGGCACTTTTAATTCGATCAAATCAGCCATTGCTATTTATACCTTTTACAAATAAATATAAATTAATTTAATTAATCTTTAAACATTTTAAACGCTTTAAACTTCCCACGGATTACGCTTGTCAACATCTATACCGTACTTTTTAATTGCATCAACTACAAGCTGTACCTCAATCAATCCTTCATCAGCCAGACCTTTTAATGCAGCAATAGCAATATAGTAACGATTTACCTCAAAAAACTCACGCAAACGCACCCGTGAGTCAGAACGTCCAAATCCGTCTGTACCCAATACAACGTAGCGAGACGGTACATACTCACGAATTTGTTCAGCATAATTACGAATATAATCAGTGGCAGATACAGTTACTTTGGCTTTGGTACGTTCTAAAACTTCGGTAATATAGGCTTTTTTAGCTGGTGAATCACCTGGATGCAGCATATTATAGCGAGTGACCTCTATTCCATCGCGACGCAACTCATTATAAGACGGAGCCGATATAATATGTGCAGCAATCCGAAAATCTTCAGCCAATAAGTCAGCTGCCGCAATAACCTCTCTAAAAATTGTACCGCTGCCCATTAAATTAACGCTCAGTTTACCCTTGCCCACTTTTTTGAATAAATAAGCTCCTTTGATTATACCGTCCTCAACCCCATCAGGCATTGCCGGGTGTGCATAGTTTTCATTCATCACCGTTACATAATAGAATTTATCTTTATTTTCAACATACATTTCATGCATACCGTGGCACAAAATTACTGCTAACTCATAGGCAAAAGTTGGATCATAGCTACTACAATTAGGAATCAAACCAGCCTGAATATGACTGTGCCCATCTTCATGCTGTAATCCCTCTCCATTTAAAGTAGTCCGCCCTGCAGTACCTCCAATCATAAAGCCACGTGCGCGCATATCTCCAGCAGCCCAGGCTAAATCTCCAATTCGCTGAAAGCCAAACATGGAGTAATAAATATAAAAAGGTATCATTGCTAAACCATGGTTGGCATAGCTGGTTGCTGCCGCAATCCAGGTTGACATAGCGCCAGGCTCGTTAAGTCCTTCCTGAAAAATCTGTCCCTTAATATCTTCTTTGTAAAACATTAGTTGACTAGAGTCTTCTGGAGTATATAGCTGCCCTACGTGCGACCATATGCCTAGTTGACGAAACATACCTTCCATACCAAAAGTTCTTGATTCATCCGGTACAATCGGCACTATATATTTACCCAGATCTTTGTTTTTAGTAAGTATATTTAAAATTCGTACAAATGCCATAGTAGTAGATATTTCTCGATCCTCAGTACCTTTTAATAAAGCCTCAAATGCCGATAATGCTGGAATTGGCAAATCAACTTTTATTGGCTGACGTACCGGCAAATATCCCCCTAATTTTTCGCGTTGAGCATGCAAGTACTGCTCTTCTGGGCTGCCTTTTTCGGGTACAATAAAAGGTAAATCCTCGATTTGTTCATCAGTAAGCGGAATATTAAATTTATTTCGAATGCCTTTGAGTGTATCAGTAGATAATTTTTTAGTATTATGCGCAATATTTTGCGATTCACCTTCATTACCCATGCCAAAACCTTTGATTGTTTTAGCTAGAATCAATACTGGCTTACCTTCTGGATTATTGACAGCTTCCTTATATGCAGCATATACCTTATCAATATCGTGTCCACCTCGAGTCAGCTTCCAAATATCCTGATCAGTTAAATCCTTAACCAACTCTAATGTTTCTGGTTTTTTACCAAAAAATTTCTGTCGTATATAACTACCATCTTTAGCACGATATGCCTGATATTCACCATCCACGGTTTCCATCATCAATTCTTTTAATTTACCCTGATGATCACGTTCAAGCAAAGCATCCCATCCCTTGCCCCAGATACACTTAATTACTTTCCAGTTTGCTCCATTGAACAATCCTTCAAGCTCTTGAATAATTTTGCCATTACCATTAACCGGACCGTCTAAACGCTGTAAATTACAATTAATCACAAAAATTAAATTATCTAATTTTTCCCGACTGGCAAGATGAATATTACCCAGTGTTTCTGGTTCTGAGGTTTCCCCATCACCAATAAAACACCAAACCTTACGTCCTTCATTATTCATTAGTCCACGATCCCCCAGATATTTCATGTACCTAGCCTGGTAAATAGCCATCAATGGACCAAGTCCCATTGATACTGTTGGGAACTGCCAATAATCTGGCATAAGCCACGGATGCGGATATGAGGATAATCCTTTATGTTTAGACTCCTGACGAAAATTTAACAACTGTTGCTTACTTAACCGCCCCTCAACAAAACTTCTAGCATATATGCCAGGTGATGAGTGTCCCTGAATAAATACCATATCACCATACTTATCTCCATTGGGAGCCCGCCAAAAATGGTTAAATCCAACTTCATAGAGAGTTACCGAAGAAGCATAGGATGAAATATGCCCACCTAATTCACTACTTTCTTTATTAGCTTTTGCCACAATTACTGCAGCATTCCATCGTATATACGCTGCAAGTTTTTTTTCTAATTCTCGGTCTCCAGGATATCCTGGTTGTTGTTCTACTGAAATGGTATTGATATAATCAGTAGTAGTGCTACCACCAAATATATCCTCACCACCACGCTCTTTTAAACGCTTGGCTGCAGCCTTCAATAAAAAATTTGCTACAGCCACAGAATCAGAATCTACTACACTATCAATAGAATCTAACCATTCCTGTAATTGTAAGCCATCTATAGAATCATTTAAGAAAGAATCCCTCATATTATCAGTATCACTAGTTGTAGTTGTGACACTATTACTCTTAGAAGCATTATTTAGGGAATTATTTGAATCAGTCATTTATATACCTTTAATCAATATCAATCAATACATCTAGCAACCACTATATCAAACACTATCAAAACTAAGCTTAAATTAAACACTTAGTAAGTAAACAATTAGACATTTAACTATCCCACAATATTTTTTTGCAGCTTATTAATTACAATATATACTCAAAGTATTTGAACTGTTGGACTAGGAATATTGCAATAAATTGCGACGGGGACACGTCCCACCATGTACAAATTAGTACATGAGGAGCAATTTATAAAATATGACAAAGTCCAGTATGACAAAGTCCAGCTTTAGCTTCGCAAGTAAACCAAAGACGAAGAGTATATGTACAATATTATAATATTTTATTGACACAAACAGCGACGGTAGTATATCATATCAGGTGGCATTTACTCGCAACTATTGTTTTTGCATTGCAATGTTAAAATATAAAATTTACAGCACACATTTACAAGATAACATTTACAAGATAATTTATGCAAAATCACCTCACCCCAGGAGTCCCCAATATGGAAAACCCATCCGATTCTGGAATCTATTTATCCCCCGCAAAGCTAAATTTAGGCTTAAAAATTGTGGGACGCCGCGATGACGGGTATCATTTACTTAACACCGTTTTTTGCTTGATTGATTTATTCGACACAATAAGTATACAAGCTCTCGACACTCCAACCATATCACTGCTTGATCACACACAATCATGGTCATACACAGATGACCTTGGATTTAAGGCTGCAAAATTACTGCAAGACGTCACTGGGTGCAAGCTTGGGGCTAATATAAAAATTGACAAAGTAATTCCGACCGGAGCTGGGTTAGGGGGTGGCAGTTCAAATGCAGCAACTATACTTACTGTTTTGAATCGTTTGTGGCATCTAGACCTTACATGCGGACAATTAATAGACATCAGCAGAAAACTAGGCGCAGATGTACCATTTTTTATTTATGGCAGAAATGCATATGCCACCGGAATTGGCGATCAATTTAGCGACTTAGATTTACCACAACGATATTTTGTACTGGTTAAACCAGATTTAAATATTCCAACTAAAGAAATATTTGACGTATTTAAACTCAATAACCCTGAGTTTGACAGCCAAAAGTTTAACAGACAAAGCCTTAACAATCATAATAATAGCACACAGCACAATATCAGCGAAGTAAGGTTTAGCCCACAATATTTACTAAATTACTTTCCCAATGATTTACAGGATGCTGCACTTGCGCTTTACCCCCAACTTGGAGAAATAATTAAAGATATAAACTCCGCATACAAAATTAATGTTGCCATGACTGGTTCTGGTAGTACAGTATTTATGTCGTTTGATGATCTAAAAAATGCAAATAAAGTTGCACTTAGCTTAAGAAGACGTTATAATACCTACCTTGTGAAAAGCATTAATGTTTCTCCAGCTATACAATTGTAGATAATAGATTACTACACAGAGGTTACTGCCAGCATATGCACGAAAGAACAAGGAATAAGTTAG
>JAUPUP010000087.1 GCA_030917485.1 Pseudomonadota bacterium | reverse complement strand
GATTGCGGCTTTAACTGTATGAAACAGTTATCAGTTATATATACTATTCGTAACTGGTTTTCTTGCGAAGCTTAAGTTGGACTTTTTTGATACTCGAAGTATTTGTATTGTAGTTATTATGTATTATTATAGCTTGTATTATAGTAGGGTTGCTATTATATGGGTTTTGCCAGACTTTATACTCGTAGTACTACAGGTATGTATGCGCCGGAAGTAATTGTAGAAGTGCATGTTGCTAATGGATTGCCTAGTTTTTCTATAGTGGGGCTGCCTGATACTGAAATAAAAGAGAGCCGAGATCGGGTGCGTTCAGCAATTCAGATGTCTGGTTTTGAGTTTCCAGCGCGCAGAATTACGGTAAATTTGGCCCCGGCGGATTTACCTAAAGATTCATCACGATTTGATTTGCCGATTGCTTTAGGGGTTTTAATTGCAAGTAATTTAGTTAAACCTAAATTTGATACTGATAAATTTGAGTTTGCTGGTGAGTTAGCTCTAGATGGCGCTTTACGGGAGATAAAAGGAGCTTTAGCGATTGCATATAATGCTAGGGAAAGTTCCCGCGGGTTTATTTTACCCATGGGGAGTGCAACCGAAGCAAGTTTAGTGGATGGGGTTACGGTTTATCCGGCAGAAAATTTAAACCAGGTACTTTTGCATTTAACTGGTGAGGCTTGTATATTACCAGTAGAAGTTGCCAAAATTTCCAATTATGCTGCAACGGTGAGTGACTTAAATTTAAATCAGGTGCGGGGGCAATTGAGTGTTAAAATGGCGCTTGAAATTGCCGCTAGTGGCAGGCATTCGCTGTTAATGATAGGTAATCCTGGATGTGGTAAATCAATGCTGGCGCAACGGTTGGCAACAATTTTACCAATACTTAGCGACCATGAGGCAATTGCAACAGCCTCAATTTATTCTCTGTCTAGCAGTGGTTTTGATATCGCTAATTGGGGTAGAATACCATTTCGCCAACCGCATCATAGTAGTTCTAAAGTAGCAATGGCGGGGGGTGGACATTATCCTATGCCTGGTGAAATTAGTTTGGCGCATAACGGCGTATTATTTTTAGACGAAATTGCTGAGTTTGAGCGTAGTGTTATAGAAATTTTGCGTGAGCCGTTGGAGACTAAAAAACTAAGCTTATCTAGAGCACGTTATAAAGTAGAATTTCCGGCTGATTTTCAATTGATTGCAGCTATGAATCCATGTCCTTGTGGAAATAATGGTCATCCACAAAAGGTATGTAAGTGTTCGGTTAGACAAACTAGTAGTTATCGAGCCAAGCTTTCTGGGCCTTTTTTAGATAGAATAGATTTAGTGGTGGAGATGCCGTATCTAAAAACTGAGGAATTGAATGAATTACCGCAGGGTGAAGATTCTTCTATAATTCGTGAACGAGTTATAAACACTAGAAATATTCAATTAAATCGTCAAAATAAGTTAAATTATGCGCTAACTAATCAAGAAGTTGTAGAATATTGTCTGCTCGCATCTAAAGCTAAGCATTTGCTTACAAGATTAAGTGCAACAATGGGTGTTTCCGCACGAGTTTATTATAAATTATTGAAGGTGGCGCGGACTATTGCTGATTTGGCGGGTAAGGAAGTCATTGACTCTGCTCATATAGCATTGGCGATGCAATATAAAAGGTCGCTTTAAATGTATATGAACTTTTAAATGTATATGGACTAATTTAGTATGAATAAATTTTTGATAGGATTAGTATTCGGGATTGCTATTGCTGGTGGGTTGGCGGTTTATCTTAATAATCAACCAATGCAATTCATGAAGAAAAATGTAGTGGTGAGCCCAGAGCGAGTGAGCTCTGCTCCAATTATTCTTGAGCCGGGCACCAAAATTCGGGAAGAGGATTCTACACGGGTTAAAGCTGTAGCGGCCTCTAAACCCATTAGCTATGATTTTTACGATGTGTTACAAGAAAGGCATGTATTAAATACTTCAGATGCCCAAAAGGTAAAAGCAAGTGCAAACTCAAAAGTAAATGCTAATGCAAGCTCGATAGTGAAAAATACTCGCTTTATTATTCAAGCTGGTGCGTTTTCTGACAGGGAGTTAGCTAGTGACATGAAGGGGAGGCTTGCTTTGATTGGAATTGATTCTGTAATTAAAACTCAACAAAATGGCGACAATACTGTTCATCGAGTTTTAATTGGCCCAATATCTTCGGAGGCAAAGGCCCAGTCGATTATTAATCAATTATCAGATCAGCAAATTGATGCAGCGCTAATTAGACTTAATAGTTCTAATTAGAATTAACAGTTAATTAACAAATTAAGAAAGTAGGGAGGATAACATGTGTGGATTTATTAAAACTAAATTGTTATTGTTGATGTTTTTTACTGCAATAACAGTGGGTAAAGTTATGGCTGTTTCTAAACCAGTAGTTGAAGGTACTGACTATACGGTAATTTCTGGTGTTCCGGTAACAAATGAACCTAAGGGAGTAGTAAATGTAAAAGAGTTTTTTGCATTTTCCTGCATTCATTGCAAAGACATAGAACCTATGGTTGAGAAAAATTTTGCATCGAATAAAAAGATTGATTTAGAAAAAATTCATGTAGCGTGGGAGGAAAATTCTCTTAACTTTGCTAAATTTAATGCAACAATAAGTTTGTTAAATTTAAATAATTTGTATATACCTGCATTCAATGCCGTTTTTGATCGTCAGAATTTGACTGATCAGACAGTTTTGAAAGGGTTTTTAGGAAAAAATGGGTTATCTAAAGCGCAAATTGATAAATTTATGTCTACCTATAATTCTTTTACCGTTAACAGTAAGGCAGCGGAAGCAAAAAACTTAACTACAATGTACAATATAACTGCTACGCCGACTTTTATAGTTGCAGATAAATACGAGGTAAAGTCAGCTTTGCCGGATAGACTAATTGAAGTGATTCAGGAGCTGGTTAAGAAAGCTGCAGCGGATAAATAAATTGAGATTTAAAGGAGCGGAAGAGATGAATAATATGGAACAGGCGCGCTACAACATGGTCGAACAACAGGTTCGCCCGTGCAATATACATGATGAAAATGTTTTAGATTTATTTATAAAATTAAAGCGTGAAAAGTTTGCTCCTGCACTTTATCAGGAATTGGCTTTTTCGGATTTGGAGGTGCCACTGCCGGGTGGGCAAGCAATGTTGAGTCCGCGCGTTGAGGCAATGTTATTGCAAGAGTTGGCCATTACTAAGACAGATAAGATTTTAGAAATAGGTACTGGCAGCGGATATATAACTGCGCTATTGGCAAAAATGGCTGATTTTGTATATTCAATTGAAATTAATGAGATAAATCGCCAGTTAGCTATAAAGAACCTGACTTATGCTGGCATTAATAATGTTAGTGTTATTGCTGGTGATGGGCTTGAAGGGCTATTGAGTAAAGCGCCATTTGATAAAATTTTGCTGGGTGGAGGATTATCTTCTGTTCCTGCTTTATTAAAATCACAGCTTAAGATTAACGGCAAATTGATAGGTTTATTTGGTACAAGACCAGTTTTAAGCGCTGTTTTAGTTGAACGTGTGGGTGAAAATAAATATACAGATAAAAAATTGTTTGAAACTGATGTTGAGTATTTAGTTGGTGAACACATTGCGCAGTTTAGGTTTTGATTATATACTCTTTGTCTTTGAATCCTGGACTGTGTCGCATTTTATAAAAAGCTCCTTATGTACTTAACGTACACTATGTTGCCTTTTATTGCAATGCTTATTGTTCAGAATTCAAATACTGCGAGTATAGAACAACTAACTATTTTCAGCGGTTTTTATTGTAAAAGGTTTTATAAAGGAAGTGATAAATAATGGATAATGAAAAAGCAAAAGCATTGCAAATGGCATTGGCTCAGATTGAAAAGCAGTTTGGTAAAGGCTCAATCATGCGGATGAATGAAACTCAAATTGCAAATGATATTCAGGTGATCTCTACTGGTTCATTGAGTATTGATTTAGCTTTAGGGGTTGGAGGATTACCAAAAGGGCGGATTGTTGAAATATTTGGTCCTGAATCTAGTGGTAAGACTACGCTTAGTTTATCAATAGTTGCTCAAGCGCAAAAAGCTGGCGGTACTTGTGCTTACATTGATGCAGAAAATGCGCTAGATGTGATTTATGCGGGTAAATTAGGGGTTAAAGTAGATGATTTATTGATTTCTCAGCCGGATACAGGAGAGCAAGCGCTAGAGATTACTGATATGTTGGTTAGAAGTGGTGGGGTAGATGTTGTGGTGATTGATTCCGTGGCGGCATTGACTCCTAAAGCTGAGTTAGAAGGCGATATGGGGGATAGCCATATGGGTTTGCAGGCACGGCTTATGTCTCAAGCGCTGCGTAAATTAACGGCTAATATTAAGCGTACCAATACCTTGGTTATATTTATTAATCAAATTCGGATGAAAATTGGAGTTATGTTTGGTTCACCCGAGACTACCACTGGTGGCAATGCTTTAAAATTTTATGCTTCAGTGCGGTTAGATATTCGGCGAATTGGCTCGATTAAAAAGGGTGAGGACGTTATAGGAAGTGAGACACGAGTTAAGGTCGTAAAAAATAAAGTGGCGCCACCATTTAAGCAAGCTGAATTTGAGATTTTATATGGAGAGGGTATTTCTAGAAATAGTGAATTACTTGAACTTGGGGTGCTAAATAATATTGTTGAAAAATCAGGTTCTTGGTATAGTTATCAAGGCCAGAAAATTGGGCAAGGCAAGGATAATTGCCGTGAGTATTTAAATGAGCACACTAATATTGCGGCTGATATTGAAGCAAAAATACGTGCTTTATCATCTGGAATAAAGGTAGCTGAGGTAGATATAGCTGAGCGTGAAGATAGTGGTGATACGAGCGAATAATCATTAATTTTTACTCATGGGTATGGTGAAATATTTATTCTTTTGAAGCAACTTATTAAATTATTAAATAGAAACTAAATTGGTGAAGTATTCTGTAAAAGCAAAGGCTTTATATTTTTTGTCTAGACGAGAATATGGGTATTTAGAGTTATTTACCAAGTTAAAGCGACAGTTTGATGATGAATACGAGATTAGCCGTGTATTAAATGATTTGGTTGGGCTGGGCTATTTATCTGATGAAAGATATGTTAAGAGCTATCTAACAAGTAAGAGTGGCAAATATGGTCTACTAAAACTTAAATATAGCTTAAATCAAAAAGTTGATAATCCAGAGTTAGTCCAGCAAATGATTGATGATATAAATATTGATGAAGTTGCAATTGCTAAAGAGATATTAATTAAGAAATTTGGGGGAATTGCTAATTCAGCTGTTGACAAAGCTCGGCAAAGTAGGTTTCTAGTTAGTCGAGGTTTTAGCTTTGGTGTAATTGGACGGTTATTTAGGAGTGCAGGAGTAAAAATATAAAATTATGCAATGTGTGAAAAGATCGCAGATATATACTCA
>JAUPUP010000086.1 GCA_030917485.1 Pseudomonadota bacterium | reverse complement strand
ACTTAGGTTTGCTGTTGCTGAAGATGTGCCAGTAATTTTACACTTTATTAAAATTTATAAACGCATTGCTGCAATTCCTATGGATGAATGGACTGTGCATAGAGTAACTGGGCAGGATCTTATTGATCTAGCGAATAAGGGAAAATGAACAATGACGAAACCAGAAATATCCATAGTCCGCGGTTCAATTGAACGGGTTACCTACCATAATGCAGAAAATGGATTCTGTGTACTGCGGGTTGCGGTTAGAAATAAGCGTGATCCGATAACTATTGTGGGGAATGCCACCCAAGTAATGGCTGGGGAAGATATTGAGGCAGTTGGAATCTGGATATATGACCGCAATCATGGCTATCAGCTAAAAGCTGATAGTATTAAAATGACTGTTCCTACTAGTATTGAGGGCATGAAAAAATACTTGGCCTCAGGTTTAATCAAGGGTATTGGCAAACATTTTGCAAATATACTTGTTACTGCTTTTGGTGATGAAGTATTTAATGTATTAGATAATGCACCACAAAAAGTGCAGGGTTTACCTGGTATTGGTACAAAGCGGATGAGCCAGATTGTTCAAGCCTGGCAAGAACAAAAGGTTATTCGCGAAATTATGGTGTTTTTGCATGGGCATGGTATAGGCACGGCTAGGGCAGTGCGGATTTATAAAACCTATGGTGAAGACACGGTACAGAAATTACAACAAAATCCATACCGATTGGCATTAGACATTTGGGGCATTGGGTTTAAAATTGCGGATAAATTAGCGCAAAGTATTGGTATTGATAAAAACTCAATATTGCGCGCTGAGGCTGGAATAAGGCATGTTTTAAGTGAGTATTCTACACAGGGGCATTGTGCAATTTTACCTCAAGAGTTAATTGAACAAACCATGACCATGCTAGAGATATCTGCTGATATTGTGAGCACTGCAGTTAATAATGAATTAAGCAATAGTAATGTTATTCAAGATAATATAAATGATCAAGTGTATTTATATATTGCGCCGCTATATTATGCTGAACAGGGGGTTGCCGGCAGCTTACAGCGTCTGCAGCAATCAGCTCAGCCGCTTAATTTGACGGATAAGCAGCTTCTTGACTTAGCTTTGCAAGGTTCAACAATCAAGTTTTCAGTAAGTCAGCAGCAAGCTATTTTAATGGCAATCAAACATAAAGTGTCGATTATTACTGGTGGTCCCGGGGTGGGTAAAACCACTATTGTAAAAAATATTCTAAAAATTGCTAAATTAATGGGGCGGTCGATTACCTTATGTGCTCCCACTGGCAGAGCAGCCAAGCGCCTATCTGAAAGTTCCGGTTTTTCGGCTAAAACTATTCATCGTCTACTTGAATATCGTCCGGGTCAGGGCGCTAAGTATAATCTTGATTATCCACTCACTACCGACTTCTTAGTTATTGATGAAACTTCAATGGTTGATATAGTATTGATGAACACGCTATTGAAAGCAGTACCTAATCATGCCAGTGTATTATTTGTGGGCGATACGGATCAGTTATCGTCAGTTGGACCGGGCAATGTACTTGGTGATATGATTAATTCGGGTGCAATTGCGACTACTAAACTGAGTGAAATTTTTCGGCAGGCACAAACTTCAAAAATTATTACTAATGCGCATAGAATTAATAAAGGCGAGATGCCATATTATAATAACAAGCCAACTGACGACTTCTTTTTTATTGCTCTTGATGAACCAGAAGCTGTGGCTGAGCGAATGCTATCAATTATTGCAGATAAGCTGCCACAATTATACAAGGTAAACTCATTAACCGATATTCAAGTATTAGTACCGATGAATAAAGGCAGCTTAGGAGTAAAAAACTTAAATTTAGTGCTCCAAGAACGGTTAAATCCAAATAAGCTGGTAACAATAGCTTCAATGGGGATTAATTTTAGGCAGGGCGATAAAGTTATTCAAATAGTTAATAACTATGATAAGGATGTGTTTAACGGAGATATTGGCTATATTCACAGTATAAATTTAGCTGATGACTTAGTTATAATTAAATATGATGAGCGCTTGATTGAGTATGATAAATCAGAACTCGATGAAATTGACTTAGCCTATGCTATTTCTATTCATAAAAGCCAAGGTTCAGAGTACCCGATAGTTGTAATACCGATAGTTACCCAGCACTATACACTACTTGAGCGTAATTTACTCTATACCGGAGTTACCCGGGGTAAACGGATGGTAATTTTGCTTGGGCAGGCAAAAGCGCTGTATATGGCAGTTAACCGGGTATCGGCCAAGGCGCGTATAACAAGTTTAGATGTTAGGCTAAGGCCTCAGCTAAAATAGTTCTTAACTTATATTACACTAGAAAAGACCTGAAAAACTGACTGGGGGGCATTAACCGTTGAATGGGCGAACCCAGCCCCCACAAGTACTAAATCCTTTACCTTTATAATTTAAAAGATTTAATATCATCTTAGCCTGGTTTTCAAGAGGTGGTACTTTTCCGTAATTCTTCATCTTGAAATTGCTTATTATATAAAATTAAGTTTACATTTTCTCCGGTATAAGTTTTTTGTAATTTGGTATGATATATGGTATTACCATCAAGATTTATTAACCCATACATTTTTGGATCATGATGGTCTATTATTGCTGCTCCCTGGCGGAATTCATTATTAGTTTGTGAAGTAATGGTTTGGGACATATAACTTTCCGTAAATACATCGCATTGTTCTTTCAGGATTTTGTGTTTGTCTGCCTGTATCATATTCAGATTGGCTACTCCATTTAAAATACAATCTAAATCTCTAAAGGGATCGTTGTATCCGGTGATAAATTTAAGCGTTTGTTTAGATTCTTCAGCAGCTAAGCATGTCCAAATATGTTGCTTAAGCTCAGATGAATCCTTGGCAATCTTGACTAAAATAAACCAGCATAACCTTCTTGCTATATTGGGAGACTTGGCATTATTTGTACAATACGTTTTAAATTCTTCAGAACAATATGTGCTCATAAAACGGATGATAGTATCGACTACACCAGGAGTCTCCGATATTAAATTTTTTAATATTATATTGTTTGCTTGAACTAATTGAAGGTGTACCATTTGTTCTAGTGTAACCCGTTTTTTCTCATGGCTATCAAGGCTTTTACAGTTGATTAAATACAGCATACAACTAGCAGCCCCCAATTTCTGATTGATAACAGAAGGGGTTTTTAGGTCTTCTGTTACATTTGTTGTCAGATTAAATAAATTAAGAGCGCATTCAATGGCTGCACGTTGTATTTCTCTGTTGCTATTATTAAGCAATCCTACAATATTAGGTGCAGCGTTAAGAGTTTCAAAAATAGCTGTTTTGTAATTAGCATTAATACTCAAGTCACGTAATGAGCGTATAGAAACTAATACCAGATTGGTGATATTACTTGTTAGGTTTTTGATAAACTTGCTTATATCAGCCACTTCATTAAAACCATATGATGAATTAGAAACAGTGCCGGACTGAGTAGTCCTGTTTTGTTGAGGTGATGTTGATCTACTATTTGTACCAGTGCTTGATTGGAGGGGTCCCATGATTAAATTCCTTTTAAATTAATTGTGCATTACTTTTTTCAGAACCAAGACTAACCAAAATTACAGGCTTTATATATAAAATTTGCAATTGTGATAAATGGCCGAAGTTTCTACGTTGAAAATTATTAGTAGTACTTCAGGGCATAATTTTGTTGCATAATCACAATGCTAAATTTCCTTTTGTGGGTGGCAAATTTTTAATTATTACGTTTGGGGTACAGAAATGATTATATTAATGTAATAGTTGATTTAAATTATAAGTTCGATCTGTCAGTAATTGATAAATTTGTAACAGAACATAGAGCTTGGCTGGATGAATGTTACTTAGCTAAGAAGTTTCTATGTTCGGGAGTAAAAAACCCTCGCACTGGTGGAGTTATTATTGCTCTTGTCCCCGAGTTGGAAGAGCTTAAACAATTATTAACTCAAGATCCATACGCGATTAATAATGTAGCTGAGTATACAATAACTGAATTTAAACCTAGCAAATGCCATCCGGACTTTATTAGCTT
>JAUPUP010000085.1 GCA_030917485.1 Pseudomonadota bacterium | reverse complement strand
TGGAGGAGCGCCAATATCAATAGTCAAACAATATATTGAACAACAAAAAACACCATGCTAAACCTTAGAGCAAGCTACGCTAAACTAACGCCTTATATCCATGCCCTAAAATGAACATGGTTTTACGGCATGCTGGATAAATAAGTAATACTTTATTTAACGCTAAAATAAAATTAACATTGTTGGCTTTAGAAGAGCCTATAGTTTCTACATAACAGGCAAACAATCTCTGCTGTGAAGCGAGCTGAATAACGAGGAATCGACAATAAGCAAAGAACTTTATACATCACCTTGTTTAGAGATGCTATAATTCTATGTGATGCTGAAATTGACAAAAAATCTGGAGTGAGCAGAATATTGACCTATCTAAATTACTATAGAGGTAACCTTATATGAAAGATGGATTCTGGCAACTACGAGATGATGGAGTTATCTACGCAGAACCATCAGTATTTATTTAAAGCAGTAGTTGAACCTTTTAATGTAAACGCCAAATAAAAAAGCGTTTTTATACGATTGAGTAAAATAGTAATGTCACGATACCTTGACCCAAGAAGCGATGTAGTATTTAAGAAAATCTTTGGAGATCACCCTCATCTATTAAAAAGTTTTTTAAATGCCGTATTACCCTTAGATGCAGAGCATCAAATTGATACATTAGAACATTTACCGGTTGAGCAAATTCCACAAATACCTGCATTTAAGCGTACTATTGCTGATGTTAAGTGTAAGGATGCTACTGGGCGAGTATTTATTGTTGAAATGCAAATTGACTGGACAGATAGCTTTAAACAAAGGCTGCTCTTTGGTACTAGCCAAGCAATTGTGAAGCAGCTTGAAAAAGGAAAAGAATATCAGTTATTGCAGCCAGTATATGGATTAGGAATCGTATCCGACATCTGTGATAAGATGACTCCAGAGTGGTATCATCATTATAAATTAGTGAAATCAGGGGCGTATTCTACAAGCATTATTGAGCATTTGCAGTTAATCTTTATTGAATTACCCAAATTCCCCATTCAATCACCAGATTAGAAAAAACTTAAACTACTCTGGTTACGCTTTTTACGTGAAATTAATGAAAAAACTATTAAGGTTTCACCAGACTTATTAGATATACCAGAAATATCAGAAGCAATAACATTATCTGAAGAAGCGGCCTATACTCCTGGTGAGTTAAATTCTTATGAATCATACTGGGATTCTGTACGGACTGAGAAAACCTTGATGTTGGGTAAATTTGCGGAAGGTAAGGCTGAGGGATTAGCTGAAGGTAAAGCTGAGGGATTAGCTGAAGGCAAAGCTAACACCATGAAAAAAATGATAAAAAATATGCTGGAAGCTGGAATGGATATAATACAAATCACTAAGATTACAAATACCAGTGAGCAGGAAATTAAAAAAATTATTGAAATAAACTAGATATAATTAGAAATGTTAACATCAAGTTAAATGATAAAATCGGCTAAATAACCGGCAACTATGATAAAACGGCTATAGCTCCTTTGTTAGAATAAAATTTTATGAAAAAATTTAAAAGGTAAGATTTGAAAAGAATTAATGAGAAAATCTATACCTAATAGTGGTGCACATAGTGCAATAATTTTTGATTTAGATGGAACATTACTAAATACTCTAGAGGATATTGCATTTGCGATGAATAGTGTATTACGCAAGCATGGTTATCCTGAACACTCAACATCAGCATACCGCTATTTTGTAGGCGGTGGTTTATATAATTTAGTCTTTCACACCATACCAGAAAATGCCCGCATCCCTAAATTACTTAATACCTATCTTGATGAATTACTTGATGAATACTCAAAATGTATTGATACCCAAACTAAGCCTTATAGCGGAATTTGTGATATGCTTGAACAACTAACTCAAAAAAATATTCCGATGGCGATTTTATCAAATAAAGCGCATGAATTTATGGATGAAGTGGTGCAACAACATTTTTCAAAGTGGAACTTTAAAGTTGTATTCGGTGCAAGACCCACAGTTGCAACTAAACCAGATCCATATTCAGCGCTTGAAATAGCTTCAATTATGCAAATAGAACCATGTAAAATTGCATATTTAGGCGATACTGATGTAGATATGCAGACCGCAGTTAATGCAGGGATGTATGGGATTGGCGCTGCTTGGGGCTTTAGAACTCAAACCGAGCTAATTGATAATGGAGCACAGTTAATTATTCACCATCCAATGGAGTTGTTAAATATATTTTAAACTGAAGACCGACTAACAAAAACTATCCTGTAATCAACCAAATCATCTTTTAAGCGTGGACGAGTTAGTAAGTTACGCATCACTTTGTCAACAGTAGCTGCTGGAATTTTATCTAACATAGTTATCTTGGTAAATGGCGATAATAACTGATCAAGATGAGATTCGAGATAAGCTAAATCCTGAGCTTTAATCACCATATAGTACGGCTGCTTTATCTGAGATAATTCCTGACTGTTATTAGCTTTAACATATGAATTATGGCAGTAGAATTCTAAAGTTAACGAATCTACCTTATAATCAACTACTAAATGCTTGGGTTGCTGATTAATATACGCTGCTGCCTGATAGCCTAAATCATATTTAGCAGTTATTTCAGTTAGCTGCATTATGAATAAAAAAGCTAAATTAATTGCAAGGGTTGGGTATAAAAAAGACTTGATAAGATCGCTTTTATGGGTAAACACTATAAATAAAATTAACATCAATAAAGCAATAGCAATAATCAATAACAGCCATTTGTTACCAAAAATCAATATACTAAATACAACTATTAAGAAAGTTAAAATATAGGCTAACCAAATTTGACAATGAAAGATTGGATGCGATGGTAACTCATTTCCATCCGTACTATTATACATACTATATTTATATACCCAACCCGCACATAAAATTGCAGCAAAAGGCATAATAATATTAGTATAGTGATCTAACTGAAAAGTAGTACAACTAAACAGCAAAAAAGTAGGAATAAATGATCCAAATAAATAAAGCGCTGCGGATTTGCTAGCACAGACTTTAATATTCGCTATAGCTACATACACAAACAGCAGTGACCACGGCAGAAAAGCCCATAAAAATGTATGGATGAAAAATAAATAATGATAATTTTGAGTATGGTTTACAGTTATAGGTCCAGAATTTAAAAACCGCCCAAATTGGCTATCCCAAAAAAACCATTTAATACCGGATACATTATGCTGCCCAAAAATTAATTTCTCGGGGTGTACATCAAACTGTAAATAAAGCACATATAATTCCGGCAGAATAAACAGCATAGACAGACCTAAAGCCAATATCCACTTGAGTTTGAATAAATTAAGCCATTGCTTTTGATATACCCAAACGATAACCAGCCCACTGCTAATGGTTAAAAGCACAAAAACACCTTTAGTCATAATTGCCATAGCAGTAAATATAGCGCCGAGGAGTAGATATTTCAACTGCACAGAAAATTTATGAGACTGATCATATTGATACCAATAATAACAAGCGCCCATGATTTCCCCTAATAAATATGCCTCAGCCCGCACATCAATTGCCGAGATTAACAGATGGAGTGCAGTTAAATATAGCAGTGCAGCGATTAGCCCGACCTCCTCAGTATCATTATATAATAGCCGCGCTAATAAGTAGGTATAGTATGCCCCGAGTAGATGAAACAAAAAACCTGGAAGAATATAAGCAAATGAATTAATGCCAAATATTTTAAATGATACTGACGTAATCCAGAACAGTAAATGCG
>JAUPUP010000084.1 GCA_030917485.1 Pseudomonadota bacterium | reverse complement strand
CGTTAACTGCATCATCCACAGCCAAAACTATAACGCTATTTTCCTGCTCAAGTTTTTTAAATCCATTTAATTTGGATACTACTTCATCCAATTCGGTTGTAGGATTAATTTGCAATATAAAATATTCAAACTTTGCATGACTAAATTTTAAGCTTTTTTTTAACATAATTTCCGTATTCATCCAAAAATAATGGTAAAGCTACTGATTTTACCACACTATATAAAGCACGCGTAACTTCATGAATTTATATTTTTTTATTCTAGCCTTATAGCGCCACCTATAGCTGGTTTGTCCAATAAAAATGGGAAAAAAAACAATCCAATCGATCCAAGAGCTGCATAATAAAACACATCTAAATTGCTAATAAAAAAAGCTTGCTGCTGTACTAAAGATGCCGCAAATTGTACTGAGTGTGATGCACTATGCAACTTAGCTGTAAAATTTTGATACACTGCCGAGTGCTGGGAAATATGCCCAGATAAATCATGCCAAGAAACCTGCTGCTGGTGGGATATGATAGTCGAGGCAATCGACGTGCCAATTGAAGATCCAATATTACGAAAAAAATTAAACACGCCTGAAGCATCGCTATTTAATTCCTGAGGTAGATTAGTGTATGCCAATTGCATTATGTTAACAAAAAATCCCATCATACCAGCGCCCTGAACCATCATTGTAATCACAATCAATGTTTTATTCTGATCTACCGAATACGTACTTAACATAAATCCAGAAAGAATAAATATAAAAACACCAGATGACATTAGAAATCTAGCGTCAATTTTTTGCGCCAATTTCATAAAAATCGGGGCAGCAATAAATGCGGCAACACCACGTGGAGCAGTAATATAACCGGCCATATCTACCGTATATCCGTAACCTTGTTGTAATAGAGTGGGAAAGAAATTTAATTCACCAATCAGTAAAATCATAAAAATCCATACCCCAATACAGGATAAAACAAAATTTTTATGTTTAAATAAAGCAAAATTAACCACTGACTTGCCAAGTAAGCCTCGCCAAATAAAGAATATTATAAATAACGCACTGCAAACAATAACTATAATTAACGTATTAGACTCAAACCAGTTATTACTATTTCCCTCATCAAAAAAATACTCTAGACAACCAAAACCTAAAGCCATAAATAAAAAACTTATATAATCTGCCTTTATGGGCTTAATTTGAGTATTATCCATCAATATCTGAATAACCACAAAAGCAATCAGACAAATCGGTACATTCACATAAAATATCCATCTCCAATTCATGTTTTCAGCAATGGCACCTCCCATGACAGGGCCAAGAATTGGACCCAATACAATACATAGACTAAATATTGTCATCATTTTATCGCGTTCTTTATCCTGAAAATTATCCACTATGTAACCCTGGACTAACGAAGGCATAAAAGCTCCACCCATACCTTGAAGCAAGCGAAATACCACCATTTCAGGAATTGAGGTAGCAAGACCGCACAACACTGAAGACACTCCAAATAATAAAGCCGATACCAAAGCCACACGTTTAACCCCAAACTTACCAGTTACAAACCCAGTCAAAGGAATAAATATTGCTGCAGCAACAATATAGCTGGTAATCGTTAAGGATATTTCATCAATATTAGCGCTTAATGAACCCATAATATTGGGTAATGCTACAGCCACAATCGTCAAATCAATAATCTCAGCTAATGCCATTAAACTTAAAGCCAACGCAATAATGGTTCTATCTTGCAGCCAAAAACTGTCGCGGTTATTCAACTTAACCTCACGATTATTTGACATAGTTGCGCTCACCAAAAATCTTGCTGCCAACTCTAACCATAGTTGCTCCATTTTCAATTGCTAAATTATAATCGTTAGACATACCCATAGATAAGGTATCAATAGAATATCCAATTTGCTTTATATGCTGAAAAAATTGATGCAGACGGCTAAACTGTTGCTTAGTTATTTCCGGATTATCTGTATAGCTTGCCATACCCATTAATCCGCGAAATTGTAAATACTCCTGGTTTACAATTATTTTTGCTAAATCTAAAACTTCTTCTAAAGTAGTCAATCCATGCTTATTTTTATCATTACTGATATTAACTTCAATCAAAACGTTAAGCTTGCCCTGATGCAACGTTCTAGTTTCCCCAACCTCTCTATTTAATTTTAACACATGCTTTACATTAGCTAAACTATGTACCCAATCAGCATATCGGCTAATAAGTTTAATTTTATTACTTTGAATATTACCAATAAAATGCCAAACAATATCTAATTTACTTAACTTAGTAGCTTTAGCCACAAACTCCTGAACATAACTCTCTGCAAAATGTTGTTGACCAAGGTGATATAAATGCTCTATTGCAAAGCAATCAAAAGTTTTGCTAACAGCCACCAATGAAACTGGATGAGCCTTTACGGATTGTTGTATATTATTTACAACTGCTTGGTAATTTTGAGTTAGTTTATTCATATAAATCTCTATTAAAACCATGCACTATTATATAGTGCAATTTGCTACTATAACCTGATATAAACTTGATATAATACGCTGCTAGGTTAATAATAAGCTGCGCAAGAAGCAAACCAAAGATGAATAAATAATATATAGCTGATGCTCAAGTTAATATTATATCAGCTATCATTTTTGAGGTTTTAATTAAATAATTAATTTAAGGGATGGGGTATTTCTATGATTAAAAAATTTATGTATTTTATGACAATTGTTCCTGCACTCTGCTTTGCTGATAATTCAACCGGTTATGTAGATGATGACAATGTACCAATTACTTTTCAACGAATTGACAGCGTGGCTGGAATTGGAGCGTCTTATGTTTCTGGTTCCTTAAATGGTTCAGACTACGGTACCAATGGACTAGCCCTAAGTGTAAGCAAATTATTTAATAACAATGTATGGATTAATTTTAATGCGCAAGCTGCCTACAATGTGTCTAATATCTCCAACGGCAACCAAAGTTTTTTAAATGGTGATGTTGGCTATGCTTTTAATGCTGGCAACCGCTTTCAAGTAATTCCAAACATACAGATACAACGGTTACAAGTTGGAGGAACTATCAATAATGAAACTTCGACAGCAGTGGTAACTAACGAATTATTAGATATTCGCTTAGAACTGATTGCTAATCGCCATTTACTTTTATTTGCCGATGGCGGATATGGTCCATCGCAGCTTAGTCTGGCTAATGATGAACCAGGACAAAATACCAATAACGTTTCGAGTGAGGGATTATTTCAATTTGTTGCTGGAATTGCCTGGAAACCCATATTTAGTGTGCCATGGGCATTTAAAGGACAATACATACATCAAAATTACAATTATAACGGTTTTGGCGCTACTGATGGTTACATTCTCTCAACCGGTATTGCTTTTTAAAATTTAGTGTTTTGAGGAGCGTTTATACAATAAAAAGCGATGGGGACGCTTCCCACCATGTACACAAAAGTACACGAGGAGCGTTTATAAAGTATGACACAGTTCAGGATTGAAAGACAAAGAGTATATGAAAAAAATAATAAGTATAAATGTTAATGGTATAAGATCAGCCTACAATAAAGGATTGTTTAGCTGGTTAAATACTCAAGAACCAGATATAGTCTGCATTCAAGAACTGAAGTGTAATATAGAAGACCTTCCACCGGAATTAATTAATTGGAATGGCTATTACAGCCACTTCCACCCCGCACAAAAAAAAGGCTATAGCGGAGTAGCTATTTATGCTAAGAACAAGCCAGACAATATCGTTATTGGACTTAATAATCAAGAAATTGATAGTGAGGGCCGTTATCTACAATTTGACTATGCAGATTTTTCAGTAGTATCGTTATATTTGCCTTCTGGGTCATCTGGTGAAGATAAACAACAAAAAAAATTTCGCTTTATGGATTTTTATCAACCATTGCTGTACAATAAACTAAACTCTGGTCGAGAATATATAATTTGCGGTGATTGGAATATTGCGCATAGAGAAATAGACTTAAAAAACTGGAAAGGTAATTTAAAAAACTCCGGGTTTTTACCTGAAGAACGGCAGTGGATTGGGGACTTAATCAAATGTGGCTTTGTAGACGGGTGGCGAAACTTATACCCTGAAGAACCTGGTTATACATGGTGGTCAAATCGCGGACAAGCATATGCTAAAGACGTAGGATGGAGAATTGATTATCAAATGCTTACTCCTAGTATTGCTAAAACATTAAAACATGCTGAAATATTTAAGCAAATCAAATTCTCTGATCACGCTCCATTAATCATGAAATACGCTTTTTAGTGCTAATATTTCTATAGGATGTTTGATATTTATTTTAGCCAATCGCTTGGCTTGAGACCGACAAGAAAATCCAGTAGCTAATGCAGCAAATTCAACTTGTTTATGATCTAATTCAGATAAATTAGATAATTGGTATGTCGCTAAATGCTTGCTCCAATGCATATTAAATAAATCTTTTGAATGTTGCTCATGAGATTTTTGATGGCCATAATTACCTGCCATACCACAACAGCCAGTATTCTGAACCTCTAACTCAAGTCCTAAGTTGGTAAATATTTGCTGCCATAAGGCCGCCTCATTCGGGGCTATTGCTTGCTCTGTACAATGCGGTAATAATTTATACTTATTATTACTTAATCTTGAATTTAATTTAGCTAGTTTATCATTATTTTTATTGCTATTTTGACTAATAAATTCAGCCATCGTCAACATATTGCCGGCAAATTTAGTGGCAAATTTAGCGACTTCATCTCGAAACATCAAAACAACCGTATTTTCTAAACCAACAATAGGTATTTCTCTCTCAAATAATGGATTAAATAACCTGGCTAATTGCTCAGTATTTTTCTTAAACACTTTGATGAACCCACCTACAATTAAGGCTTTTCCACTAACACGTGGATAAATCACATAGGGAATAAACTCTAGTTTGGTAATAAAATCAATCAACGCAAATAAAACAGTTCCGCCCTCTAGCAATCCAGTAAAAGCATCAACATATATAACTACCGCATTTACCGGCAATTTTGAGCATAACGAATCATGGTACAAATTAATTTTTTTCTGTTTAAGTATTTTTATTAATGATTTTTCCAAATTAAATAAGGGCAAATCATTCATGCCAAACGATGGAATTAGCTTTTTATTAACCAAAAAATTCCATATTCGGGGCATCTTCACCGTAATTAATAATAAATGCTCAATATAGACATTTAACACATGATATACATTACGCCGTTTGTAATAATTATGAAAGTTATTTATAAATGTTGTGCTTAAATCTGGAATACTTACCTGAGTTGGGCACTTACCTGCACAACCCTTACAGCCTAAACAACCATCCATAGCTTGCATAACCATCTCAGCGACTTCTTTTACTCCCCTGTCATCGCTACCATCGCTACTGTTGCTTTGTGATTGTTTACGCAACCACTCTTTGACTAGCATAGCACGCCCTTTGGGAGAATGTATCCGGTCTTGAGTAACTTTATATGAAGGACACATTACATTACTCGGCTCTCGATTAAAGCACGCACCATTTCCATTACACAACATAGCTCCATTAAATTGAACTTGAGCGCTTTTGCTTATTACCTGGTCAAGCTCACCGCGCATAACAACTTCATCAATTTGCGTTAATCGAAAATTATTACCCGATATTGAGGAATAGGAAGGAATAGCTAGTTTGCCTGGATTCAAGCGATTATGCGGATCAAATATAGCCTTGATTTTGCATAAAATCGGATAAAGTAGTTCTCCAAAAACCTCCGGTACAAACTCCCCCCGAAAACCTTTACCATGCTCCCCCCATAAAATACCATGATATTTATTTAATAATCTATTAACTTCTAAAGTAATCGGACGAATTTGCTGCCTATCATTAACATCCTGCATGTCCAATGCCGGGCGCACATGGATACAACCCACATCAACGTGCCCATACATTGCATACCCTAGCTGTTTTTGTTGTAAAAACTCTTGTAATTCAGCTACAAAATCAGCTAAATTTTCTGGTGGTACAATGGCATCCTCAACAAAAGCTACTGGTTTTTTGCTGCCAGGTATTTTTCCGGCTAAACCTACTGCCAATGACCTAATTGACCATAATTGATTAATTTGCACTTTATCTGTGATAACTACATAATTTGCCCCCCGAGTATCAAGCTCTGTAGTTAAATTTAAAACTCTTTGCTTTAATATGTCCTGATCATTATCTACAAATTCAATAAAATTGGAAATATAGTTTTTACCCACCGAGTTTAATAATTGTGCGAGCATCTGCCAGTTAGGTAAAGTTTGAGCGCTTTTTTGTACTTTTTCATCTACAGCCTCAATGGCTAGAGGATGATGACGAATTAACTCACTGGCTGCTTTTAACGCATCAATAAAAGTATTGTAATGCACCACAACTAAAGTTTTATGCTTAGGTATGGGTAATAATTTTAAAGTGGCGGAAGCAACCATCCCAAGAGTACCCTCAGAACCACAAATCAAACGAGTTAAATCAAACACCCCGTGCTGGAAACATTGTTTTATATTGTATCCAGACAGCGGACGCTTTAGGGGTGGAAACCTTAAATTTATTTCATGCTGCACTTCTGCTGTATTTAAAAGCCCTATAATTTGCTGATATAATTGATGTGGTGATTCTGGAGTATACTCCTCGGTATTTATTACTGTACCATCCGCCAAAATTAATTTCATATGACTAATATGATCAGATGTTTTACCATAAATTAAAGAACCTTTGCCAGCGGCGTCAGTTGCAATCATTCCACCAATAGTTGCCCGATTTTCTGTGGAAACATTGGGCGCAAAAAACAAACCATGCGGCAACAAAAAGCGGTTTAATTCACTTAAAATAATTCCAGCTTCAACGGTAATAGTCTGAGCTTCTGAATTAAAATCCAATATACGCGTCATGTGCCGACTAAAATCAACTACAATTTGATTAGTTAGCGACTGCCCATTAGTACCAGTACCACCCCCACGAGCACTAAAAGATAAATCAGCAAAACCTTGTTGATTCGCAGCTTTCATTAATCTCACTAAATCATCTAAATGATATGGTTGAATTACCGCCTCGGGCATTAATTCATAAATACTATTATCGGTAGCATTCAGTAGCCGTGTCGAATAATCAGTACGAATATCGCCAACAAATCCATCTTCAATTAGTTTATCGGCAAATTTTTTAATTAATGGTTTAGTGGCAGCTAATGGCTCAAAGATACTCAACATACTAACTTTCTGTAATTAACAACGGTGCTTTGCAGCAAAATCACGCATAAATTCAATTAAGGCATCAACCCCAGATAATGGCATAGCATTATAGAGGCTGGCTCTAGCGCCGCCGACTAATATATGACCTTTGAGATATTTTAAGTCATGCTTAGCCGCTTCCGATAAAAACAACTCCAGTAATTGATTATCATTATCAGCTAGAGAAAACGGTATATTAATTAAGGAGCGATAATGAACCGCAACTGGATTAGTATAAAAACCTTGACTTTGACTAATATATTGATATAATTTCTGACTTTTTACCCTAGTGTCTAATTCTAGTTGTTTTACACCACCTTGTTTAATCGACCAATCCACCATTAAGTCCATCATGTAAATAGCAAAAGTAGGCGGAGTATTTAAACATGATTTCTGCTCTATTTGGGTTTTAAAATTGAATACCTCTGGTATAAATACCTCAGGTATGTATACCTCCGGCACACCGTTGGCAGCATCAACCGTTAATAAATCCTCACGAACAATTACCAAAGTAACTCCTGCAATACCTAAGTTCTTCTGTGCCGAAGCAAAAATAAGTCCAAACTTAGATACATCAATTTCCTCAGATAAAATTGATGAAGTCATATCAGCAATTAATGGCACATTTCCAGTATCAGGTATAGATGGAAATCGCATTCCATTAATAGTCTCATTAGGGCAATAATATGCATACGCTGCATTTTTATTTAAATTCCAGGTCGAAAAATCAGGGATACTATCTTTAGTAGCTGTAGTTACTATATTAACGTTAGCATATTTTTTAGCATATTTAGCTGCACGCTCTGACCAAACTCCACTCACAAGATAATCTACATCTTTATTTTTACCCAGTAGATTCATTGGTATCAAATTAAATAACCCCTGAGCTCCACCCTGCAAAAATAATATTTTGTAATTATCTGGAATATTCATTAACCCCCTAAGTTTAACTTCCAACTTAGTTAACATATCCTGAAAATTACTAGTGCGGTGTCCAATCTCCATCACAGACACACCAGTACCATTCCAATCAAGTAATTCCTCCTGCGCTCGCAGCAACACCTCAGTCGGCAGCATAGCCGGACCAGCTCCAAAATTATATGCTCGTTCTTTCACAAAAACACCTCTTTCTCAATGAAATATTTAATTGATTATCAACAAAATAATTATAAATACAAATAATTTAAGCTTATTTCAATTTATTAATAGATTTTTCCATTTGATTATTTTTCATATCAAAACTTGCCTTAAATTGTTTGTTGGAAAACATTAATACTAGTTTATCCTTTTGTGTACTCTTACGTGGGGATATATTTCTAGCTACAATATAAGCATATCTTTTACCTTTAGTGGTAATATGTTTTAAAGAACTCTTTAATTGTTCAACTGCATGATTAATATCTGTACCCTTTAATTCAACAAAACAAGAAAACTTATCTTCAAACTGAAAAAGATAATCACAACGTATTATAGGATGATATCCATTATAAATACCTCCATCGACTTTTATTCTAACCAAATTTTTTCGTTCATGTATGGTAGTCCCAATAATTTCAAACTTCCTGGTTTTTTCTTCACAACTAGTTGAAATATCTGAACAAAATGCGTAATCCGTAAGCGCATGTTTATGGTCATTGATAATTACGCAGAACCTGTCCTCATTAACTCCTTCAAAACTCATAATAATTCTACCATCTTACTAAATTCATTACTAATAGTCTCTGAAACTTCATCTAATTGATCAGCGTCAATAATTCGATATTCGGAGTCCATTAAATTTTTCTGACTACCATTAATCATATATGCTCTAACTTCATCAAAATTAACTAATAGTTCTGAATTAAAATCTGTTTGCTTTTCTTTTACATCATTTGCAATCATCAAATTGTTAAGAACAGTCAAGATATATGGGCTGTGTGTTGCTATACACAAGCTATCGCTCTTAATTATATTAGCAGTAAAAACTAATAATTCCAGAATATCTTTTTGGGCGCTAGGATATAGATGCGCCTCCGGCTCTTCAATATATAATCCTCCCCAAGGAATTGCCCTATTTTTGTATAAAATATTATGTAAGGTCAAATATATTGGCAAAAATTCCTGTTGCCCAGTAGATGCATTCCATGGGCGCACATCTCCTGATGATTGCTGAATAAATCCACCTAAATCATCATATACATATCTACCTTTAAGAATATCCTTGCTTTTATCTTCAAACCATGGCTGTTGATGAATTACTTGAAATTGTTCCCAACGACGTTGTGTATGCTCAGGTAAACCTACCGAATCCATACCAAACTCTTTCAAAGCTAATTGATATTTTTGCGCAAATGATGTAAATAAGCTATCAAGAACTAGGCCATCTTTATTTAAAGTATTTTGATCAAGCAAAGCAAAGATATTAGTTTGCAAAGCAACTAAAAATGTTCTACCCCCAGGAATAAAAAGTTCTGGTCTATCTACAGGTAGTTTTTGATTAGATAATTCATGACTGATATTTACCTTCATTGTAAACCCATCTCTAAATTGCTCAGGTAGCTGACTATATATTTTGGTTAAATTAGCCCTAGAACACTCATAGATTTGTTCTAAATATTCTGAGTATGTGATACGTATTTGGTGATCTATACTATCAATTGTTATCTTAAATTGTTGATTAAACAAATAATCTACTTTAAAATTTCTATCAATATTACTTATTCTAAATATTTGACTAAATTGTTCATAGATATGCTTACTAATTTGATGGTGGTCAATTTGATAACCAATTATAGGTAAACATAAAATACTCCGAAAAAAATATACTAATTTCATCAACAAACTTTTACCACTGGCTTGCTCACCAATAAACACATTAAACCGAGCCAATTCGATGTCTATATCTTTTAAACTAAAAAAATTTTTTACAACCAACCGCTCTTTGGGCTGATTTTCGTGTTGGTCTTTTATAAATTTTTCTTGCTGATTGTGCTTTTCTTTATCCAATACTGTACTCCATAAAATCCTAAGTTTTATTTTTGTATATATTTTTGCATATAATTTTATTTTTGCGTATAATACACCTTCTTACATTCTTATTTGATACTATCAAGATTGTCTTATTGTCTTACAAAAATATCATGCTGGTTTAACATCAGTACTTTCAAAAATCTTATCTGCTGAGGTAGCAATAAAACCTTGATAAAGTTTACCATTATGCATAGGATAACGTTTCGCAAATTCATAATAACTATTTAGCACCTCAAAAGTACCCTGCTTAAATTTAACTGGAACTTTATTTGCCATAGTGCTTGACTGCTCAAGCAATTCTGCACTCGTGCCTTTAATTTCCCCACCGGAACTATTTAAAGGATAACCATGCCCTTTCACAAATTGATTAACTAATTCGATTGTATTAAATCTTTGTAATTTATTAACTAAAAGAGTAAAATGATTTGCTCTAAATCCAAATACATATAGCCAGGCAGCATATTCTGATTCAGCTAATAATTGTTGATAAACAGTATAATCCAACTCACCCCATAATGCCCCAGAAAACAATAAATCTGATGAAGATAATTTTTGTAACGGAATAGCATCAACCATAGATTTAATAGCCCCCTGCACAAAAGAGCTAAACTGCTTGGTTAGTAGTTGACTGATAAAAATCTTAGGCTGTAATTCATCATATTTATGCTCATAATGCTTAGCGTATAATTTTTTTACTTCAAAATGATATTCGCCACATTCTTGGTAACCCAACTCTTCAAAAAAACTGCCTAATTTAGCTATATTTACCCGTTCATCATCAAAAGTACGCAGTGCAATATGATCATTAATAATAGTCTCACCTTCACGGCTAAACAAATTATAAATTTCTAAAGATGCCGGACTTTCAGTTACATATTGACTCCATAAATTAGAAAGCAACTGTTCTAATTTAACCAACTTACCATCCATCTCACGTGTTTCGTTTATTGCACTCATCATCAGCACCCCCTTAGTTATTAGTAATAACATTAACAATCCAAATTAAAATTAATTCCCTGTGCTAAGTTTAACTCTGTACCATAATTTATTGTAACTGTTTGTCTACGCATATACATTTTCCAGGCATCGCTTCCAGACTCACGCCCGCCTCCGCTCTCTTTTTCCCCACCAAAAGCACCGCCTATTTCAGCTCCAGAAGTACCAATATTAACATTAGCAATACCACAATCACTACCATGCGCAGATAAAAAATGCTCCATGTTTCGAATATCCTGAGTAAAAATAGCTGAGGATAAGCCATGTGATGCACTATTGTTAATCATAATTGCCTCTTCAATAGTTTTAAATGACATAACATATAAAATCGGGGCAAATGTTTCTTGCTTGACAATACTCCACCTATAGTCAGCTTCAATAATGGTTGGCTCAACAAAATTCCCCACAATTACATTTCCACCGTACACTATTTTACCATTAAATTTCTTCACCTCATTAATTGCATGTTTAAATAAATCAACCGCGTCCTGGTCAATTAAAGGACCCATATGATTATTAGCATCTACCGGATCACCAATTTTTATCTGACTATAAGCATTCTTTAATAACTGAATAACTGCTGCATAAATATTTTCATGCACAATCAGACGGCGTAGTGTAGTACACCGCTGACCTGTGGTGCCAATTGCTGCAAAAACTAAAGCTGGCAGCGCAGTTTTTAAATCTGCATTTTGATCAAGAATTACGGCATTGTTGCCACTTAATTCAAGTATAGACTTACCAAATCGTTCGGCAACACACTTGCCTACATCACGACCAACTTTTGTCGAACCAGTAAAGGAAATTAGCGGCAAACGATTATCTGCAACTAATCGTCTTGCCATCTCAACATCATCAAATATAACCAAAGAAAATACATCAGGGTAGCCATTTTCAGCAAGTACTTGCGCACAAATTTTGTGAACAGCTATTGCACATACTGGAGTTTTAGGTGAAGGTTTCCAAATCACTGTATCACCGCAAATAGCAGCAATAAAAGCATTCCACGCCCATACAGCCACCGGAAAATTAAAAGCGGAAAAAACCCCAACTACACCAAGTGGCTGCCACTGTTCATATAAACGGTGATTTGGGCGCTCTGAGTGAGTCGTGAGTCCATAAAGCATCCGCGATTGCCCAACACAGTAGTCAGCCATATCAATCATTTCCTGAACTTCACCCTCACCTTCAGCAAGAGATTTACCCATTTCAATAGCAACCAGCAGCCCTAACTCTTTTTTTAAGGCTCTGAGCCTATCGCCCATAATTCTGACCAATTCACCACGTTTAGGGGCTGGAACATCACGCCATAATAAAAATGCCAACTGAGACTTTTTAATCACAAGCCCCAATTGCTCATTAGTAGTCTGTATAATTTGCGCAATTGTTTCACCGCTAGCTGGGTTGTACGAAATTAATATTTTATCGGCATTAGAGATACTACTATTACTAGTATTATCACTATTATTAAACCAATGATTACCTACAGCAGTTCCAGACAATTTAATATCATGTTTATGCTCAACATCATTATATGCTTGATGGTTTAAACCAAATATTTTAAATAAATCTATATTTAATGCCATACTCGACAATTCCTATTAATCTTATAACTACTTCACAATACTATAAATTTTTATATTAACCGCCAATAGCCATCAACATAACTAAGTTGATGATTTTTTTTACCGCAATACGCAATAACTTATCAATAGCTATATTATATACTAAATAAAAAAGCCAGGAAAAATATCCTGACTTTCTATACAATAATTATGAGCAACTTAATTAGCCACCATTTTCATCCATAGGTATATGGCTAGGCGGGCTGGGAAGGTTAATAATTTCTTTCAAAATTTGTTGTTTTTCTAGACGTACTCGCTGCTGTTTTTCCTGCTTAATCTCATTCTTAACCTGCTTCATAACATCACCAACACCAGCTTCAACTTCTTCATCATCGTCACCAATTCCGCTCATATCCATAAGGATTTTGTATTTATCTTCCATTTGACCCATCTGATTATTAGTTTCATCAATATAGCTTTCTGTTAAATCAAAATTGTGATCAATACCGTCATTAATCTTTTGATCTAAAATATTAATATCATTCTCTAACTTATCAATATGTTTATTATTTTTTAATTGTATGACTTTTGTAAATAATTATTGCTATACTATTCGTAATTGGTTTACTTGCGAAACTAAAGCTGGACTTTTTTAATACTTCGAAGTATTTCGAGTCTAAGACAAGGAATATCGCAATAAAAAGCGACTGGGAGCAGTCCCGGACGCGTCCCGACAAGTCCCACCGTGTACAAAGAAGTACACGAAGAGTGTTTATAAGCTATGACACAGTCCAGGATTGAAAGACAAAGAGTATATGAACAATCGTGTAAAAGCTTACATCTTAATTCATAACAAACAAGTCATTTATTGCCTCCATAAAATTATTGTATGCCATTAGTATTAAAAAATTTTGTATAATATACACCAAATCGATTATTTAAAAATTCTTCCAAACTGATTTGCTCTTGCAAAACAATTCCTTTAAATTTTTTATGTTTTATAACCAAATCAACAACAGTGCATATTCCAGACGCAGTTGACATTTGAATAGCAGTAAATTTATGCCCGTCATAAACACTTGGATAAAGCGTATTGGTATAAGCTCTCTCAGTTAAGCGTCCATTTGTATACCCGATGGCTGCAACATAAATTACTACTTTATCATCTTCTACATGAGCAATTGCATTTTGCAAGATATCTTTAAGTAGTGCAGGACTTTGAATTAATTTTAAATCATGCAGTAAAAAAGCCATTTTTTCATAATGACCAGGATATCTAATAGTTTTATAATCAATAGATTGAACCTTGCCGGCAAATGTATCTGGCATTGATCCAATGCCACCCGAAGTATAAAACGCTTCGTAAATAACACCATCTATAGTGAGCTCCTCTAAACCGCTCATTGATGGCACTGATTTTTTTACGCCATTTTTGAGAACAGTACATGGATGGATATATTCGTTTATCAAACCATCAATTGACCAGGTAATACCATATTTCAAGCTATTATGTGTACTTTGAGTAAGTGCGCCCACACGCATTTTAATTGACTGAACATCATTCATTCCGTTAATTAAGGAATTTGCCGCAATACTAATAAAACCAGGTGCTAAGCCACATTGCGGAACAAAAGTAATACAATCATGTTTAAGTGAGTCAGCCAGTTCAAAAACTGCTTTAGTTGTGGCAACATCTTCTGTAGGGTCAAAATAATGTATTTTGCAATCTGCTGCTATTTTTGCCACTTCAAAAGTCAAATAGAATGGTAAACATGAAATGACTGCCTCAATATTTTTTTCTTTTATAAAGGCTCTAATTTCATGCGGTCGAGTAATATCAGCAGTAATAAATTCGATAGGGTTATTTTTTATTAGTGGCAGCTTAAATGGTGGTTTCACATCACTCAAATATACTGTATAATCACCACAATTGCTCAATAAAGAAGATACTGCAACCCCAATCCTCCCAGCTCCCATAACCAAAATATTGTGCTTATCATGTTTACGCATTTTATATCATCTCCTTAGTGCTACAACTTACATATCTTGCAAAATAAGCTGCGATAAATTTTATAGTCGCAGCTTATTTGACAATGTAGGAGCACTATAATCAAATTTATGAGTTACTTATACAGTAATTAAGCAACGCTGTATACTGCGGCACATTGGCATTTGAACATTCTAAGCTATCCAGTGTTAATCCTGTATTTGGATCGGTCATAGTATACGGTTCTACTTTTAATCCAAATTTGTTCATATAATATGTATAATAGGTTAGCCTGCCAGGATCAAAATTATTACACCTGCCATTTACTAATACCGTAGCAATTGCAATAGCTTGACATACTGGATTATTCGGATTAGTAACAATTGCATGAATTGGTTTAGCTCCGCTTACATTAATACGTTTCATCCAGTACCACAAAGCTCCTTGAAAGGCAAGTTTCCCATCTGTTAAATATTGATTAACAAATGAATAGAAATTACTTTGTCGGCTTTGATTTTCTTGTAAGTTTAATAAATACCAACCAAAAAACCCCATCATAGAATCACCAGTTAGTTGTTTTGGTCCCATTCCAACCCAGAATTGTTTTCGAATAATACTCCCCAAATTTGTTGAAACTGGAGTACTTGAATCTAACGATACCGGAGGAGTGTAAGTAGTTATCAACATTTGATCTGGATCTTGCATACTATATTGATTATCGTTTCCACCACTACCAGTAGGGTTACCCTGCCAATAATTTCCTGTCCACGTCTCTAGTGTATCCTGATTTGATGCTATTGCTTGATCATTAGAATAATCAATAGTTGATGTGGCAGCTACCCAAAATGAATTAACATTAGAATAAAAATACGGAGTTATGTAATCAAGCCCATCCGGACCATTTGTTGGATCATTGCCTTGCAACCAACCGGCTTCGTAGCGCCAGTATAAACCATCATTAGTATACCCAGAGGCAACCGAAGTAGTTTCCTGTGAGACAGTTGCCAAAAAATTTGCCAATTCTTGATACCTAGATGCCTTTGACGTTCCCGGAGCACAGCCAAATTCTGCAAAAAGGGGACTGCTTTTTGTGGCAGCAATAAAGTTTTGATAAGAGAAGTAGCTACCTTTCTGGCTAGGACAATAAGCATTATAGAAGTATTTTTGCGCAGATGTACCGCCCGGAAATTGGTTGTTGCACATTCCATCTAAATTTGCTGTACTAAATAGTACTGTGTTAAAAAGATCCTCAGCACTTATTCCGCGCGATTGTGCTGCACATGTAATTAATTCTTCAGCACCACAAGGGTTTGTACAATCTATTGCAAATATATTTTTTGCAAAAATCAGACAAGCAATTGTAAATACTACGAATGATATTTTATTTGTATACTTTTTGATAATTTGACAATGTAGCATATTTATCTCCCAAAATTATTAGTAAGACCATACAGAACCTGAATTACTTGGACTAATTTGACCACAAGCAAAAATTTGATTACTGCTAGTAACAGTTAAGTTTGTGATTAGTTCTGAGTTCTGGGGATTTAATGCGTTCCAACTAGCGGTATCTACGTTATAAGACCAGATTTGACCAAAAAGTGTATTTATGTCTGTGCCTCCAACATAAATAGTACCTTTAGTATCTGCAATAAGAGAAGTGGTTGTTTGACAATTTGGTAACCCAAGTGGCTTCCATGTGTTGTTTACTAGTTTTAATACTTCGCCACGGTATGTACTACTCATTATTCCACTTACATATAGCGTACCATTTGCATAAACTAGATCGGTTATAATTTTCATTTTAGGTGAAATTATAGGAGTGAAAACCTGCCATGCACCATTCGAGTCCAAATATTTTATACCCGCTGTGTTTGTTTCATTGTAAACTCCAGCAGCAACTAAGCCATATTTATTTGAGACTATTAATGAAGTTACACTATCAAAATTATCTACTGGAAACTCAAACCATTCCCCATTGCTATATTTCAATACCAACCCACGATAAATCGGCTGTGGTGTGGTTTTGAGATTATGCTGAGCTGATAGCCCACCTGATTCTGAAGCGAATGTAACGTCTGTACCAGCCAAATATATGTCATCACCATTTAAAACAATATCGGTTATACGATGATTTGAGTATGTAGCTGGTAAATCGAGATTTGTAATAGCACCATTATCTAAGCTATACTTTAGCACATAGTTTCTCATTGTAATCGGGGTAGTAATTGCAACAATTAGAGAGTTTGTGCTTTTCTCGAATTCCATACCAGTTACCTCTCCAGCCACAATTGGATTTCCATTCGGCAAGGTGACATCTAGAGTTTTCCATCCGAGAGTGCTTTTCACCCAAACAGCGGGTGTATTTGTATTTTTAAGACCACCAACATATTCTGTGGCATTTCCATTTGCATCAGTAACTGTAATAATTTGAGCTGCTTTGACCGAATCTTCTATATTATTAGATGGTTGTGAAGTAGTAGTGGAAGAAGAAGTGCATCCACCACAACATATCACTATACACGTGATCGTTATTATGGATAACCACTTAAATATATTTGTTAGCATAATATGTACTCCATTAAAATTTGGTAAATTTTTTGAATTGTACTCAGTTATCATACTTTTATTTATTAAACCACGAATTCTAACATATATTTAAATAGAAAGGCAAACTATAGATAACTTCCACATTCACCCCAATATTTCCACATCCACCACCAATACTTTTTTATAAATACTCAAAGTTATACCCAAACCTAATGCAATAGTGTAAAATAGCGTTATTCAATTTTATTAAGAAATTTGTACTAAGAATTAACTACACTAATGGTCTTTATTTTGAAGGAATTATAAATATGCGTAAAACATCTCTTCTTAAATATTCAGCAATATTTTTATTAGCTGTTGGTATTATAGGGTGTTCATCAACTCAGGAGCCTCTACAAAAAAGTCCTGGATTTTTACCAGATTATACTCTCCTCAAACCAGTAAAGTCCGATGACAAACAAGTTCAAGGATATTTCTATAAAAACCCAAATGTTGAGCGTAGTGACTATCATGCAGTAATGGTTGCTCCAGTTATACTATATCAAACAACAGTCGACGGTGAAAGTGGGGTAAAAATTACCGAATCTCAAATTGAAACTGCTAGGTTACGTATTGAATCAGGCATAAAACAAACCGTATCCCAAAAGATGCCCATAACCAATAAACCGGGCAAAGGTGTAGCTAAAATAAGCGTGGCAATCACTGGTGCGGTACTTGAGGGCGACGGATTTAAACCTCGTTATTTAATACCTATTTCGGCGATAATCCAACTAACATCTGTAGCCGTGGGTCTCAATAATAAAAAACCTGTACTTGTAATTGAGACTAAAGTTACCGACAGCCAAACTAATAAATTATTAAGTGCAAGTATGACAACTATTAGTGGCGATAAATTCAGAACCGAAGCATCCACTCCATCTGAATTTGAGAAACTGGCTAACGCATGGGTAGCTAAGGCAATGGCGTATTCCGCTGCGCACTAATCTAATCTAGAATATTTTTAGAATGCCTGGTAATTTTTATGATTACCAGGTTTTTTTATTTTCCTATATTCTGCTCCTGTAATAATACAATAGCTTTTTCGCAACTTATTTTGTTACTACTCAGCCATATCAATGATAACTATGTCATACAGTTAACGTTGCAATCCTCATGTACTTGTTGTACATTGCGGTTGCTTTATTTAACTTATTCCTTGTTCTTTCGTGCATATGCTGCCAGTAAGCTCTGAGTAGTAACCCTATTTTATAATATCCGACACCAAAATTTAAGAGTATTTTTAGCTTATCTCTATATAGTGATATGATAACATACGACATTAACTAAATTGTAAAATGCCAATCAGGTTTGGGATATTAACTACTACTATACAGAAAAAACCCAATATAAAAACAAAATTTTATCATATAGAACTAGAAGCATATTCCCAAAAAATATCTAACATTAAAGAAAATAGGTACACCAAATTATGATATCAATAAATCATCTGCCAAAATTCTTCGATCAAAAGTGGAATCAAAAAACTTCACCGATGCATTTTATTTATAGTGGATATAAAGATTGTATTGCACGAACTTCGTTAAATGAATGGCTCTTCAAAGCTAAAAATTTACCCACAGAAGACATAGAACAAATAAAACCTCCAACTCCTCACCCTGATATCGATCCAGTATTATTTGCGCATCACTTATATCCTTTACACATGCTTGCTAAGTATGGACTAAAATCGTCACTGCAGCCATATAAAAATTTGTATATTTGGGTAAACGACTTGCTAACATCTTATATTAAAAATCAATTTCTTACAGCCACAACCACAATAAGTTACAACAAAGAAAATGATAAACAAAATTCCACATGTAATTTAAAAATCATTTTAACTCTTGGTAACTTGGAATATAAACTTGATATTAAAGATTATACTTTCTCACAAGAAATTGTTTTCTTAACCTTGAAATTTATTACAGAGCATTTTATACCACACCCGAATAGTTCAGAGGATAATTTAAGCTTATTTGTAGCCTTACTTTCATTTATTGTAAGATCAACTACTTCCAATAGCCTGCTTCGTTTTGATGTACTACAAGCTCTATTTTTAAGAGCGAACATGTCTACTCTATATAGAAAATACATAGATTTTATACATTCTGCAATTAAATTTCCAACAACCATTTTTGTTTATGGTTTGAATGAGAAAGTTTCATCAGCTATTACTATACTCAGTAAATTTAAAAATGTTACCCCAACTTCCATTGATATATTAAACAACAACCTTAATTTAACTCTTGGTTTTGCTGATACTCCATATAATTTTAAAAAAAATCTAGAAAACTTAAAAGATGAGATGACTATAAAAACAAATTTAGACACAAATTCACGCAGGCAAACAGAAAAATGGCAAAAACGTTTACACACATCCGTTGACCAAATTTTAGACCATACAAGATTTAATCAATTGTCTGACAAACAATTAAAAAAACTGGCAATGAAAAACATCTTCACCAAGCCTAAAAATTACGACATAGATTATGATAGATTATTAGCTGACTTCAAAACATTTCTTAAACTAGATAATTTTTTTGAAAAATATGATAGTAAAAATATAAACCATCAACTCATATTACAAATTAGGGCAAATGAAGCTCTTCGTCAAATAAGCTTGTTAAGTATTCTCCACGCTAAGATAAATAAAATTCAAATTATCTTTTTATCAGATGTAAGCGGCACCTCTATAAAACATATTTGTATGCCTACATGTCACACTAATTACCCGGACTATATTCCGGTAACTTATGAAGAATATAATTATATCTTATCTAAAAATTATCTCGGCAATATTGCTTGCAAACTCTCACTTAATAAAACAGCACATTCTCTTAAAAAATCAGAACTAGATAAAACTGACTACTTTAAGATCGTAAATTTTAGGATTAATTCACACCAAAGGATTAACCCAAATGTCCTTGGAATGAGATAGTCTTGTGCCTATTGATTATATCCGGTTAAAATATTGTTACTACTCAGAGGTTACTTGCCAGCATATGCACGAAAGAACAAGGAATAAGTTAAACAAAGTAACCGCAATGTACAATTAGTACATGAGGATTGCTCAAACGAAGTTTCTGCTGTTAACTTATCCATGTTTCTTATCCCAAAAGTAGCTAAATTAACTATATGACACAGTTATCAATTCTCTTCCAATATTACTCCACACTATCTGTCAAACGCAATTTAAAAATGAACCACTTACGCGTCGTTAAATTCCCCCACATGGTGTGTTTTATCTTAATCTGCACTAGTTTCTTTAAGCTTTTTCTTACCCATAATTACTACAAAGAACAACGGCACAAAAATTGTCGAAATAAAAGTTGACCCAAGCATTCCACCTATAATTCCAGTACCCACAGAATGCTCAGCATTGGAATTTGCTCCGCTGGCAAAAGCTAATGGCAATGTACCTAGTATAAAAGCTAATGAGGTCATAATAATTGGTCGAAACCGCTGCCGAGCAGCAATCAATGCTGAATCAACGGTAGACATGCCCGCACGCCAATGTTCTAAGGCAAACTCAGCAATTAAAATAGCATTTTTCGCCGACAACCCCAATAAAGTAATCAAACTAATCTGAAAATATAAGTCATCTGTCAAACCACGAAGGAATAGTATACCCCCAGCACCAAACAATGCAAAAGGTATTGCCATCAGCACAACCACTGGAAGTCGCCACATTTCAAATTGACCAGCTAAAACCAAGAAGATCATAACCAATCCAAACGCAAAAGCCATTATTGAAGTTGCATTACCGCTTTGCTGCTGATAACTAACGCCAAACCAAACATAACTATACTCTTTAGGTAAAACCTGATCTAGGGCAGCTTTAATTATCATCATGGCACTTTGTATCGTTATGCCTGGTTTAGGCTCCACTACAATTTTTGTTGCCAAAAAATCATTTACCCGCTCAATCACATCTGGCGCAGTAGTCATTGATGTGGTTACCAAGGAGTTTATCGGCACCATTGATTCAGAAGAATTTTTAATCCACAAATTATCTAACTGAAACGGAGACTTTCTAAACTGATCATCACCCTCAAGTATAACCCAGAATAAATCACCCATACGGTAGAAATAATTAACTAAATCAGGCCCATAATTTGCCTCTAAAACATCATATACATCTTGAATCTGCAAACCATAGAACTTTGCTTTATCAACATCTACCAAAACACTATAAGCTTGATTATTGGGATTAAAAGTATAATAACTGGTGCTAATATCCTGATCTTTATTTAAAATACTTGTTATTGCTTTAGCATAACTTTCTAATGCAAAATTATCTCCATTTACTTTATCTTGTACATATACTTCAATCCCATTGGTACTACTTAAACCATCAATAGCCGGCTGATTATAGGCAATAAAATTAGCTTCCTTAATCGTACTGCCATATCGATTAGCCTCCTTAATTAACTGATCCACATCTTTTTTTCTATCATCCCAATCAATCAAGTCAGTAGTTACAGTCGCCACGTTAGTTTTAATTGAGCCAGCATGTAATTCATCAATACCAATTAAACTATTGGTGTTTTCTACATCTTTATCTTTCAATAAGTGCCCAATGTACTCATCAGTGATTTTTTCTGTTCGTTCCAAAGACGCATTATTTGGTAAGGATACCTGAGTCAAATAAAAACCTTTATCTTCATTCGGAATAAACCCAACCGGTAAAGCATAAAAAATTATTACTGTTGCAATTAAAATCAAGCCAAATATTCCCATAAATGCCTTACGGTAATTTAGCAAAAATTTAACTGCTTTAATGTATTGATCAGTAATCCATTCAAATTTTTGATTAAATTGAGCAAAAAACTGATTTATAGCTCGTATAATCACATTACTGCTAGCAGCCTTACTATTGCTAGCGCTATGCCCTTTAAGAAAAATTGCACATAATGCAGGAGTAAGAGTTAATGCAACAACTCCGGATAACACCACTGAAATTGAGATCGTAATTGCAAACTGACGATATAAAATACCAGTTAGCCCGCCCAAAAATGCTGAAGGAATAAACGCACAACATAGCACTAAAACAATTGCAATTAATGCACTAGCCACCTCTTGCATAGTTTTAATACTAGCTTTTCTGGCACTGACACGCTCCTCATCCATAACCCGCTCTACGTTCTCAATAACTACAATAGAGTCATCAACCACAATCCCAATTGAAAGAATAAGTCCAAACAAAGTCAAGTTATTAATACTAAATCCAGTTATATACATTCCCGCAAAAGTTCCAATAATTGCTACCGGAATAGTTAATACCGGAATTATGGTTGCTCTTGCCTTCTGCAAGAATAAAAATACCACAAAAATCACCAGGAGACATGCGTCCCTTAGGGTCTCTCCCACATTAGATAATGCTTTTTTAATAAATTTAGTATTGTCAAACGCAATAGAATAACTCATTCCGTCTGGAAATTGTTTAGCCAGTTTTTCCATAATAGTTACAATTTGACCATGAACCTGCAACTGATTAGCACTCGGATCTAGATATATTTGTAGTCCAATAGTCGGTTTTTTATTTAGTTTATTAATAGTATCATAACTAAACGCTCCAAGTTCAACCCGAGCAATATCCTTTAATTTAATATATTCAATGCCTTGATTACGAATAATTATATTTTCAAATTGTTTAGGTTCACTATAATAACTCTGCCCCACCAGATTAACTACCATCATACTTGTACCATCAGTTGGCGGAGCACCAGTTTGACCAACTGCAACTTGAATATTTTGATCATTAATGGCGTTTTCTACATCAGTTAAGGTAACTCCTAACTTTTGCATTTGATCAGGTTTTAGCCAAATTCGCATAGAATAAGTTCTGGCACCAGTCATTTCTACATCACCTACTCCATGAACACGCGCAAGTTCGGTATATATTGCTCGATAAGTATAATTGCTTAAATAGACCATATCCTGCCTGCCATCGCTCTGCATAGAAATAGACATCAAGACATTTTGAGAGCTTTTACGCATAGTGACACCCAGATTTTGCACTATCTGCGGCAACATTGGCAAAGCGGTATTTAAACGGTTTAATACATCACCAATTACTGCATTTAAATCAGTTCCAGTTGCAAAAGTAACTACCAAATTATAATCGCCGTTACTGGACATAACCGAGTTCATATAGATCATTTGATTAGAACCATTTATCTGATCTTCTATCGGCGAAGCAACAGTTTTTTGAATAACTTCTGCATTTGCTCCAGGATAATGAGCGCTAATAGTAATGGTCGGCGGTGCAATATTGGGATATTCGGCTAATGGCAAAGTAAAAATTGCTACCAACCCACACAACACAATAATAATCGAAATTACTGAGGAAAAAACCGGGTTATTTATAAAAAATCTAAACATGATACACTTATTCTTTCATTTATTTATTGTTACTGCTGAACCTGTTTTAGCCAACATCTTCATCTTCTTCTTTAGTTCTGCGCTTATAATTCTGCATAATCATCACAAAATACGCAGGGGTAAGTAAACTAGCTAAAAATATAGAGCCTAAAATACCGCCAATAATACCAATACCTACTGAATGCTGAGCATTTGCTCCAGCGCCTGATGCAAAGGCAAGTGGCAAAGTTCCAAAAATAAAAGTCGCTGATGTCATAACAATTGGTCTGAAACGTAATTTTAATGCAAAAAGAGCGCTGTCAACGATATCATTGCCTTCATTAAAGTGCTGAAGCGCAAATTCAACCAGTAAAATAATATTTTTTGCCGATAATCCCAGTAAGGCTAATAGACTAATCTGAAAATATAAATCATTTTGCTTACCACTTACCAGCAAAATCGCCAAAGCTCCAAACAATGCAAACGGAATACCCATCAATACCACTACAGGCAACCGCCACATCTCATAGAGTGCGCATAAAACTAAGTAAATCATAACAATAGAAAATGAAAATGCCAAACTTGCAGTTTTTTGCGATAAAGTTAATTGATAACTAGTACCATACCATTCATAGGTGTAACGCTTATCCAAATTACCCGCCTCAGCAACAATTGCATTCATAGCATCCCCAAAAGAATGTCCTGGCGAAGGATTAACCACTACTTTTGATGCCATGTAACCATTAAAGCGCTGAATAATCTGCGCATCGCGACTATTGGTAATTTTAACTACACTACTGATTGGCACCATAGTATTTGACTTGGTACTATGAATATATACATTGCGGATTTTGTCAATAATTGCCCTAAACGGATAATCAGCCTGCATAATTACCCACACTAAATCCTGCATAATATAGGCATAGTTGACATTATTATTACTATAAATAGTTTGAATGCTCGTATACAGATTCTGTAAATCTACTCCATAAAAAGTAGCCATTGCAATATCCGGAAGTATAGATGTCTCAAGCACATTAGTGTCCAAAGTCTGAAAGGATGAACCAACCTCTTTATGCGATTTAATCTTAGTAATTAAATCATCTACCGCCCCCTGCAACTGATGTGGATCACCCACTACTCGGTCTTCAACATAAAACTCAATTCCGCCCGTAGTACTAAGCCCACGAATCACAGGTTGATTAAACGCACGCACCACCATATCCTTAGCTACATAACCCATGGTATTTAGCTGCTTTATTATGCTATCGGCGTCTCCACCCTTTTGGGTTCTTTGCGACCAATCTTTTAAGGCAATAAAAAATGACGCCGCATAAGTTTTTTGATTACCTGAATCTAAGAAGTCAAATCCAGCAACCGTAATTACCGAATCAATTGCTGGATTTTGAGTAAGCTTTTCAATAATTTTATGCGCCTTATCATTGGTATCCTGCAAACTGGATGAGGAGGGTAAATTTATAGTCGAGAAAATTAGACCCTGATCTTCATTCGGCACAAATGCTTTAGGAATTATTTTAAATAACACACCAGTTCCCACCAGCGTCATTACCCATAGCAGCAAGGCAATTTTTTTATGATTAATCATCCACCGAGCAGCCATAACATAAAAATCGGTAAGCTTTTCGAATTTACGATCAAACCAATTAGCTTGTACCACTTTATGCAAGTTTTTCTTCAAAATCAAGCAGCTCATAGCTGGCGTAAAAGTTAAGGCGCAAATACCAGATAATACAACCGCACAAGCAATTGTCACTGCAAATTGACGAAACATATTACCACTTAAGCCATTTAAACCCATTGCCGGAATAAATACTACGCTTAACACCAACACTATAGCAAAAACAGCGCCAAAAACCTCTTCCAAAGTCATAGCCACAACTTTTTTAAGTGGCAAAGATGGATGCTCGGATCGCAAACGTTCAATATTTTCAACGATTACAATTGAGTCATCAACTACAATACCTATAGCCAAAATTAACGCAAACAAACTCAGGGTATTTAAACTAAATCCAGCAACATACAGGCACGCCATAGTCCCAATTATAGATACAGGAATAGAAAATATGGCTATCATACTGGCACGCCAGTTTCTCAAAAAGACAAATATAACGATTCCTACCAAGGCAAAAGCAATTTTTAATGTATCAACTACGTTTTTTACTGAGGCAGCTACAAAACGTGAATTATCTATAGTAATTTGATAAGATAATCCATAAGGAAAGCGCTTGGCGTCTTGCTCTAACCGGGCTAGAATTTGTTTTTTAGCTTCCAACTGATTAGCGCCTGGCGTCAAAAATATCTGCATTACTGTACACGGATAATGGCGGAATTTATTGTTTTTATCCCTAAAATTTAATTCGGCAATTGTGGTATATGAATTAGAACCAAGTTCAACTCTAGCGATATCCTTCATACGGATAGTCTGCATTTGATCATTTTTAATAATGATATTAGCAAACTGTTCAGGGGTACTGTACATTTCATTACCCTTAAGGTCAAGAACTACAGTATTTCCTTTTGAATTAGGTGGTCCATTGGCACGACCCACATAATTCTCTTCATTTTGATCCTTAATAATAGTTTCGACATCACTAACCGTGACGTTATAACGCTGCATTTTATTAGGATCAAGCCAAATTCTGATAGCATAAGACCCGGTTCCAAATACAGAGATAGTACCTACAGTCGGCAGTAATAATAAGTCATTTTCAACCGTACGCTGTAGATAATTGCTCACAAATTTAGGATCAATGTATGGATCAGCATAAAAAGAGGCTAAAAGTAGCATATCGGGTGAACTTTTACGCGCAGTCACTCCCAACTGCTGCACTACGCTGGGCAAAAGTGGCATTGCTGCCTGTAATCGGTTTAAAACCTCATTAATAGCATAATTTAGATTAGTGCCAACATCATAAGTCAAAGTAATACTGACATTACCAACCGAGGAAGTAGATGTTGCCATATAGGTAAGGCCAGACACACCATTCATTTGATTTTCAATCTGTGCCGCAACCACTCGAGCCGCAGTCTCAGCATTTGCTCCAGGATAGGAAGCATTAATTTGAATTGATGGAGGCGAAATGTCAGGAAATTGACTCACTGGCAAATTAAATAAAGCCACAATTCCGCAAAACATGATTATTAAGGAAACTACCGAGGCTAAAATTGGACGGCGTAAAAATATGGTTAAATTCATAATACTTTAATGTTAAGCTCCTTAATTTTTCCTAAGTATGGCGACGTGTAACACATACTCCCCTACAAATTTTCGGCAAGTACTGCCACAGTTCAGTTAAGAGATAGTTAGTATAGCACAGGTTATAGAACACAACCACGCTAATTTACCGCATTATATGCTCCTTCTAAAAAATGCTGTTTTATGTAATTTTGACGCATTATATAAAAATTTCAAAACACCCGAAAAAGGAAATAAGCTTAAATTACTCAATGTTAGAGTAACGCACTTGCAATTATGTTGTTATATTAACATTAACCTGATTTTTGGAATTTATGAATTATGGACATTGTTCGTACATCCGCTTCTAAACAGCCTACAACTTCTAACGTTACATCTAACCCTACAGTCGATAACATAACAAATGAAGATTCAAATAATAAAGTCTCTTATTTCAGGCAAAATGAAGCCTCAAACAATGAAGTCTCTTATTTCAGGCAAAATGAAGATTTTACAGTCAAGGGTCGCCCCACATTGCAGGGCAAATTGGATATATCTAAGGAATTTACTGTTACCTATAATGCAGATAATAAAGAAGGATTAAAAGAATTTACTGGGACAATAGATGCCAAAGGGAAAGCATATGGCAATGGGGTCAAAAAATATAACGATGGCTCTGAATACGTAGGAGAATTTCAGAATCATTTAAAACACGGTAATGGTACCTATATAAACCAGTATGGAGTGCGTTTTACCGGAGCATGGAAAGAAGATGAAATTATCTACGAAAATGTTACTATTACTTATCCAGAAAACAATAGCTCCAATTTAAAGCAATTTGTAGGCAGCATTGATCAGGAAGGAAAACCTTTGAATGGAACTATGACTTATGCGGATGAATCAACTTATAAGGGAAAATTTCATGATGGGTTAAGACATGATGATGGCGGTGTGCTTATTAATCCTAAAAAAGAAAAATTTACTGGAACTTGGAAAGAAGACCTACCTCAATTAGATAGTAACTTTACAATTGAATATCCGCCAGAAAATAAACTTGGTTTAAAGGAGTTTGTCGGTAAAATTTCCAACCAACTTCAACCACATAAAGGTACTATGCAATATAAGGATAACTCAACATATAGTGGTGACTTTGGAAATAATGGTTGTAGAACAGGAGCGGGAGTTTATACTTATAAACATAATGGTAAAAAAATCAAACTGTTAAGTAAATTTTGGAATAAAAACAAAGTTCATGGACAAGCTAGTATTATTTCTGAGGAAAATTTTAAGGCAACAACCACTCTTAGTAAGGGAAAACATGCTAAAGATACAATTATTGAGTACGAGCCCTGCAATAATAGTAATAGTGATATATTTATTAAATCAATGGATGGGTGGTGGCAATATCCAAAAATTACAAAAATGTACTTTAAAGGAGAAATAAACAATCTGTTTGAGCCAATTAGTGGTACAGCAACGTACCAATTAAATTCAAAAGATTTTAATCGTTGCACATACAAAGGGACATTTAAACTCTGCAATATAGACACTGGAACATTAATATATCCTAATGGAAACCAATTCGAATTCGAAAAGGGTGAATTAAAAAAAATACAATATGTTGATGGAGGCCTCGCTGAATTAAACTCACAGAATAGCCGCTGGGAATACACGCATGATATCATCGTTAAAGTAAAATTACGGAATGGCCACTTGAAAGACACGCATAAAAAAATAAAATTTAATTTAGATGATATCCCCAGCGCTGAAAATAAATCAATAAAATTTTGTAATATGGCTGACTATATGCTAACTGTTTGGATATTTCAAGATGGCGGTAAAATATACGGCTCACTAAATGAATGTTACATACACGGAACAGGAACTTTTATTCACCCATGTGGAACCCTGGTAAAAACAAACTGGAACAAGAGTGACGTATTGCCAAACACGCCTGCAGAAATAAAGTATATAGATGGTTCAACTTACAGAGGAACAATAGATAACGACTTCAAAGCAGATGGTATAGGCATTCTTACTAATTCAGAGGGTATGGTTACACACGCTGGAAGTTTTAAAAATGGTAACCAACAACCGCAATAGTGCAACTTCTTGAAAAACAGTATGTACAACTGTATCTACTGTTATTTACATGCCGAATCAATGATACAGTTTATCATAAATGATATAGTTTATCAAGAGGAGGCATATCTTGTTTAGATTTTGCACTATCTTTATATATTTGTAATTCACGATAATAATTATAAAAGTGCTGGTCTTTTTCCTGGAGTGGAGCAAGCATTTTTGCCTGCTCTATTTCAGTTTGAACTTTAATCATCTGCGCTTGATAATATGCAGATTCAATTATAAACAAATCATCTCCATCATTGCTGCTATTGCGAAGAGCATATCCACTATTATCTATAGTACTTTCAACCACAGGCATATTTTGTGAACTTTCATTCTTGGTTACATTTTCAGCATCTTCAGCGTTTGAACTTATAGAACCAGCCACTGTTTTAGGTCTAGATATCAAGCTTAACTCATTGGGTAAAATTTCTGTTATTACAATCCCAAGTTTTTCTATATACAATGGACTTACTAATAAATTATGCAACTGATTAAAGGTTGACAAATTCGTTGATTGAACTCGAGACGTAGTAATACGTAAAACCTCTTCAGTTAATTGCTTATTAAACTCATCTTTAATAAAATAATTTAGATACTTAGCCGGATTAGTAACATGCCAAACAACCAATATCCCAGCCTCAACAGTTGCAGTATCATTAAAATTAAGCATTACGGTTACCGCAGCCTCTCTTTGATTCATAAAGACATAGCTAACTCGCTCAATACCCGGCAAAATAAAGTGTAATCCCTTAGGTAAAACCTGTTGCTTATGACTAAAAACATTGGTAACCACTGCATTTTGTCTCTCATCAACTATTATGATACCCAGACTAAAAAAACTAAACAGCACTAGTAAAAACACAATCAATTTTTTCATAATTAATTCACATCCTCTGCCAAGCTGGCACTATCACGATCTCGATTGACTTCGCGTCTAAAATGCCTACTCCTTACTGAATGCTCATCCAAATCATTCTTGCCATGATTATTATCAGTATCAACAGAGCTATTATTTAACACAGTACCTTGAATTATGGTATTGTTGACAACTCTACCATCACCACTCTGGACATTTTGGTCATTCCAGGTCTTACCCAATGTAATTAATTCAGATAAATTTAAATCTAATAAAGGATAATGCGTTGCAAGCTGGTTAGTTGGTATTTCAGCCAAAGCATCATAATACATTTGCTGAACCAGAGGTCGTGGAGTTAACCTATATTGTGCTAAAAGCTGATTAAATTGAGCTATCTCAATTTTAGTCTGACTAATTCGATCTTGCTTAAACTGGTGAGCCTGCTGTAATAATTGCTGATCTATACTTGGCTCAATATTTTGTTTATCATTATCCGCTTCAACTCTTGATCGTTGCTTTAACTCACCATCGCCTACCAAATTTTTATTTTCTGCGGTAATAACTTGAGTATCTTCCGCTAAGTTAATTTGAGTCAATGAATTAATATTCAATTTAACCACCTTAACTCCAAGCGCTGCTAATTTTTGATTCATTGCCGCTCTTATTTCATTGGCAGAAACAGTTAAATTAGTTTTCAATATTTCATCTTTATCCTGACTCACAAAATAATTACGTAACTGAGCTTGCAAACTCCAAGCAATATAGTTACTTAAATTATTTTGTTTCTGCAAAAAGTTACGAAAGAGCAGAGCTGGGTCAACAACCTGATAGCTAAATTTAGCATCTACTTGTATCGGCGCTAAATCAGATGATAGAATAGTAAAATTACCACTAGTTAAGCCCATTTTATTTAAGTCAATAAAATCACTGGTTGATGCGTCAATTACTACAACATCACCAAATGGATATGGACGGGTGAGACCAACCTCAATACCTTTTACTACTTGAGTAACATTACCATTTTGTAAAATTAATCCAAACTGATTTTCACCTAGATAATAAAAACCAGTTACAATCCATAATAATAAAGAAAAACTCAATATCAGCATAGAAAAAATTAAATTTGAAGTTTTCTTAACCGGAGGCCGCTGGCTGTCACGCTTACCTAACAAAAAGCCAATTTTTTGATTAATTTGTTCAACTATTTTATCTAAATTATTAGTCTTTCCACGGTTCATATACTGCTTCCTGCTGCTGGTTTTTATTTATTGTCATCCATGCCCTTTTTTCCACAATTGCCTGGCGCAAAAGTTCTGTACCTAAATTATTAATTGCACTTAAATATACAGCAATTGGTTCTCCATCATCACTATATTCTATACGTGGCGACATGCCAGCTTTTAAATCAATTTTATTGTACACTAAAAGCTGTGGCACATTATCTGCTTTAATTTCAACTAATACATGATTGACATCATCAATTTGTCGCTCTTTTAAAATATGGGCTACATCAACCACATGCAATAATAAATCTGCATGTACTGTCTCTTCTAAAGTTGCCCGGAAAGCAGCAACTAGAGTATGTGGTAAATCACGCACAAACCCAACAGTATCAGAAATTACTACTTCATTATGGTCATTAATATATAATTTTCTTGAGGTAGTTTGTAAAGTAGCGAATAATCGATTTTCAGCATAAACTTTAGCCTTAGTTAAGACATTAAACAATGTTGATTTGCCTGAGTTAGTATACCCAACAATTGAAATAGAAAAAATACCGTTCTTAAGTCGTGACTTACGCTGAGTTTGACGCTGCTTTACCGCTGATTTAAGACGAGTTTTTAACATTTTTATTTTCTCGGCTATCATGCGCTTATCCAACTCCATCTGAGTTTCGCCAGGTCCGCCACGCACTCCTATTCCACCGCGCTGTCGCTCTAAATGACTCCATCTTTTAACCAACCTAGATAATTGATGCGTTTGAACAGCAAGCTCAACCTGTAAGATTCCTTCATGTCCTTTAACTCTTGCCGCAAATATATCTAGAATTAATCTTGTTCTATCAATTACATGAAGCTTTAACGCCAATTCTAGATTACGTTCCTGAATTGAAGACAAGTTATGGTTAATGATTACAGTATCAATTTTTAACGCCGTAATTAATACTTGCAGCTCTTCCACTTTACCGCTGCCAATAAACAACTTAACATCAACCTTACTGCGAGTTAAAGTAACAGTCTCAACAATCTCATACCCGGCAGAATCAACTAAAGCAATTCCTTCTTCTACTAATTGAGTAAAATCCTTATCACGCTTGAAGTCAACACATACTAATATTGCTCTTTTGTATGTTTTTGGAGTATTATTCAATATTATTCACCACTTTTAACCATTCACCCCTCTTAACTATGATCAGTGTGCGCAGTAGCATGTACAGTTTTTGCCGGCATAATAGTTGAAACAGAATGCTTGTAAATTAACTGGTCTACAGTACTTTTATTATCTTTGAGTATAATAATCCGATCATCATACTCAGCAATTAATCCAGATAATTTAATTCCATTAATTAGATAAACCGAAACATTGATATTATTATTTTTTAAATGTTCCAAATATTGTTTTTCAAAGTTTTGTGTATTCATTTATAATTTTTCACATTCTATTAAATTATATTTACGCTTAATTATAAGCAATTCAATTATCAAACAATTTACTTATTAAACGGATTATCACCAATTTTATACTCAATTCTAAGCGGAGTTCCTACCAAATCAAAGACCTTACGGAAAGACCGCTCTAAATATTTAGTATATGATTTAGTTACTGACTCCAAACTATTTCCATGGATAATAATAACTGGTGGATTCATGCCGCCTTGGTGGGCATAGCGCATTTTAGGACGAAAATTACCCTTATAGGAAGGCGGCTGTCGATTAACAGCTTCTATCAAAATACGGGTTAATTTGGGCGTACTAAGCTTAATAAATGCTGATGTATAAGCTGCATTTATTGACTTAAATAGCTCTGCAATGCCTTTTTTATATAACGCGGAGATGTAGTTAAATTGAGCAAAATCTAAAAAATGTAGCTTACGCTTCATATCGTTCTTTATGGTGTTTCTTTGCTCTTCATTCAAATTATCCCATTTATTTATTGCTATAATTATCGATTTACCTGCATCAAGTGCGTAACCAACTATAGTTGCATCCTGTTTTGCAATATCCAAATGAGCATCAAGCACTAACACTACAACATTAGCATCACTAATTGCCTGCAAAGCTTTTAATACTGAGAATTTTTCAATTTTATCTTCAACTTTACCCCGCTGTCTAATACCTGCGGTATCAATAATCGTATACTGCTGTCCCGATTTTTCAAAAGAAATATTAATGCTATCGCGGGTGGTACCTGCTTGATCAAAAGCAATTACCCGCTCCTCTCCCAGCATGGCATTTACTAGTGTTGATTTGCCTACATTAGGTCTACCCACTACTGCAAAAGTGATACCTAAATTTTCTTCATCTTCATTCTTGTCCACAGTAAAATTAGATAGAGTCTGCTCCATCAGTTGCATTACCCCACTACCATGGCTTGAAGATATGGGATATAAATTAGGCAATCCTAGCTCATAAAAATCACTAATCGCAACCGCAGAGGTTATGCCCTCAACTTTATTAACTGCCACATATATTGGCTTTTTAAACTGGCGTAATTTATTTGCGATTACTTTATCTTGAGGAGTTATACCATTTTTGCCGTCCACCAAGAACACTACGGCGTCAGATTCAATAATAGCCTGCTCCGCCTGAAGAGCCATTTTATACATAATACCACTGTCAATCAGTGGCTCAAATCCGCCTGTATCAATTAATATATAGTGTCGCTTCCCCAGCCTGGCCGCACCATAGTGCCTATCACGAGTAAGACCTGGCATATCTGCAACCAATGCATCTCGACTTTTGGTAAGCCGATTAAATAAAGTTGATTTACCCACATTGGGACGCCCGACTAAGGCTATTATTGGCTTAACCATTTTAAATTATACTCAATTCTTAATTTATTAGTTATTAATTTATTTCGTTTGATATACATTCAAGGTCAATTGATAAATTAGTAAACATACTTAATACATCTTGTTCATTAAATGAATATACCGAATTACAAAAATCACAAGTTACAGTGATTATTCCCTCATCCTCAATAATGCTTGTCGCTTCCTCTAACCCCAAGCTTCTAAGCATATTAATCACTCGTTCCCGTCCACAAGTGCAGCCAAAACTAATATGCTGTGAATCAAATAAAATTATGTCATCCTCATAGAATAAACGTTTTAGAATCACATTTATTTCTGTAGAAAGCAATTCGTGATGTTCAATGGTCTCAGCCATTTTAAATACTCGGTCTATATCTTCAGTATAAACTCCCTCAACATCAGGCAATTTTTGCAACATACAACCAACAATCTTTTTTTCTGAATAAGCAATAAAAAAAACCGTATGCAACTGTTCAGACTGTAGCATATATTCAGTTAGAATATCGCTTATGCTACGGCCATTTAGTACCACGATGCTTTGGTAGAGCTTGCCGTCATTGTCCGAGTCTATGGTTATAATTAAGCTGCCGCTATCGATACAATCTGCATAGCTAATTTGGTTGTCCTGATGAGCACTTGCTGCAAATTTTGCCGTAGCCCTGACTTTAAGTTTGTTGCTACATTCGCTTACCGCTAAATCTAATTTAGGATTATTTTGAATTTGAACAATAATCTTACCTTGCAACTTAATGTTCGTGGTCAACAAAATATTTGCGACTAAAAGCTCGCCAAGCAATTGCTTGATTCCGTCCGGGTACTCTTTTTGTGAAGATATAGTGTACCAAACATCGGTTAATTCTACAAACGCACCGTGGACAGGAATTTTGTCAAAGGCAAATTTACGAATAAAACTATTTACCATAATTTAGCGCCATCATTCTAATTTATTATTTATCTTGACTATTTATCTTACCGACTAGGTTAAGTACTTAATTATCCAGCTTATACAAAATTCAATCTTCAATATTTAAAACCGCCGTAGTGTAAACATCTTGCACATCATCCAGTTCATCAAAAGCATCCAGCATTTTTTGCATACGCAATGCCTCATCCCCAGACATTTCGGTTTCATTGTCTGCTTTCATTACAACTTCAGCAATATCAGCCGTCATTCCCCGCTCAGCAAGAAAATTCTTTACCTCAATAAAATCATGTGGATTAGTTATCACTTCAAAAGAACCATCTGAATGAGTAATCACATCAAGAGCGCCCGCTTCAAGCGCGGCTTCCATTAATCTATCTTCATTAATTACGATATCACTGCCAGTGTCGCTAGCACTAGTGCTAGGAGCAAAAATTAACTGACCACAGTGCTTAAACTGGAAAGAAACACATCCATCAGTGCCTAAATTACCGCCAAACTTACTAAATACATGGCGCACCTCAGCAACTGTACGAGTTTTATTATCGGTCAAACAATCTACAATAACACCCGCACCATTTATTCCGTATCCTTCAAACCGCAGCTCTTCATAACTTACCCCCTCCAACTCGCCAGTACCACGTTTGATAGCTCGTTCCACGTTTTCTTTGGGTACATTATTTTCTCGCGCTTTTTCCATAGCTAGGCGTAAACGAGGGTTTGAATTAGCATCTCCTCCACCCATTTTAGCTGCTATAGTAATTTCTTTAACCATACGAGTAGTTATTTTACTTTTTTTTGCATCTGCCGCTGCTTTTCGATGCTTAATATTTGCCCATTTACTGTGCCCTGCCATGCTTTATTTGTCCTTTAAAAATCTTGGGTTTTAAAATTCAACTTACAACTAATTTAAAACTCAATACTAATAAGCCACAATTATAACATGCCACAACTTTTTTTAATTAGATTTGAAAAATCAGTATCTAATTATTCTACTAACAGACGTGAAAATTCACGCCCCTCCACCCAAAAAATTTAACTAATTTTAGATTAGTTGTAATATTATATCCCACTTAAATTAAAATAACACAAATAATAGACATTAATATATTAAGAAAGCAACCCAATGTTTAACTCCAATATTACCAATAGTACCAATAGCACCAATATTCAAAAACGCATATACGATGAAGCATTTCAAACTAGCAGCGAGAAGAATGAGACCCAGAATAAAAATAGGAAACTTGTACCCGATACAGTATCTGGAACTAATGTAAAAGAAATGATTAATGATCCTACACAACTTATATTAACTACAACATCACCCAGAGAAATATATGACAAAATTAACAGCATTCCTGCAATCAATGACAAAATCATAATACAAACTTATTTATGGATGATTGCCTTTAGAAAAGATAACGCAAAACTATTACCCGATGACTACGCTGAATTTACAGAATTTGTAAGTGGATTTATTAAAGGAGCAAGCATAGAATTAAGTAAACAAGCATTTGATGAGGTCAAATTTCTAATTTTTGAATGTATTATGGATAGTACTCTAAAATCAGATGATATTTTGGAGCGCTTTGAAGCATTAAATCAACATAATGATTATAAATCAGCAATTATAGCACAAGAAAGAATTTTTTTTGCCATTTGCTCTTTCTTACATACCAATGAAAACACATCTTTCGAGGATTTTAATAAGTCTAGACGTAGAATAAAAGTATTACAACACACAGACACATTAGCCAAACCAGATATAAAAGATGATCATACTATATTATTTTGTCAATCGTCTAATAAGTTACATTTTGAAAGTTATGGGTGTGATATAACAAAAACACTTACAGATTTAGGGTATGATGGCAACAAAGACTCTAAATCAATTGAACAATATGTTAACCGTGAAATATTAGGTCAGCACAAATTTACTCTATACAAAAATACATTATGCTCCAAACTATTAAATGAATATTCTGCATTAAATAACTATAGTTATACGGTACAAGCTTATACAGTTCAAGGTATCCGTAAACCGGAAAGAATAATTTCAATCTCAAATATTTACCATGCCCAGCCAGTATCATCACCATATAATGATTCAGTAATTCGTGGAAGTGCTGACCTACTACGTATAATCAAAGCTATATTCGATTGTAAAGCGCCCAGTGTTAACCCAATGTTAATCTATGCAATACTTCAAAAAATTAAGAATGGTTCTGTTCTTACTGATTCAGATACAATGCAGTTGTTTAAAATTGCCTTTCCAAAAAAGAAGAGAAAAAATATACCTCATCAAGAAGAATTGCAAGCAGCGGTGATCCTCAGATTACAATTAGCAAATATCAACTCCACAGAAATACGTATGCTATGTTATGCAGCATGTATTACGTCAGATACAATTAAAACCATTAATACTATCACCCCTCCTATATTGAATACGACAAATATCAGTAGTATAGAACACTACAGATTTATTTTAATGAAATACTCAAATATTATAACAATTCACTTAATAGATAGTATATTTTCCAATTCAAATGGTAATTCCTTAAATGAGGAGAAGGAGGCGCTACGAGAATTTTTTATTCTATTTGGCTATATTAAAGATTCAAATTATGTGAAAGATGCTATTACACTCAAAAAATTATGCGAAAACATATGTATCAAATATATAGGCAGCCTCCACGCATACGACAAAGCGTTTGAAAAGTTGCTTATAGATATGTTCGGGCCATTATTAGCTATTCCTGGTAATAATTCTGATAATAATTCTGATAATAATTTTAGTATATTTAAGGAATCTGTTGTCAAAATCCTTATTGACCATGTAAATGCTAGAAAAACTTACACTTATCGTAGCGATCACCTAATAGAATATTTTTTTAACTATCGTGAACGTTATTCATTAGAAAGGTTAAAACAAAGTAAGCATTTAAAAGAATATTTTATCAAAATATTTAGTTGTGCTAATGAAAACTATAAAGTAGGTCACGAACCTGAAAAAGACCAGATACTATATGATCTACTTAATGATAAAATTATAGTTGTATCTGACATATATTTTACACCTGACATGTTTGTAACTCTATATCAAAGTGTTAATAATTCTGGATTAGCATTACTAACTCAAAAAGAAACAATAGAATATTTTGCCACCAATTATATAGAATCATTGACCAATATTTTAACAGATCATATGCATACATTAATTAGTTTTACACCTAATGAGTTATTAAAGCAAAAAATGAATCTATTTTTAATAGAAAATTTAAAATTACCTCGACAACTTATCTCAAAGTTGTGGGCATATCTTATACCAAACTTTGGATTAATTCAATATGATCATATCCTTAACCTAAAAAAGAATAATAATAGTATTAAAGATACTGTTGTTACGTTGGTTCAATTAATAAAGAGTGAACTTAAAACACCTAACTCAGAATATCCATACTTAACACAAATGATTCTCGACGTTACAGATGACGAATCTAGAGATAAAGACTTTACAGCTAAATTATTTAAGACTATTAATATCTTTCTGAATAGCGCATTTTACCCAACTCAAGATTCATTAACTAAAATTGTCACAATAGTCTTTGCAGATTACACATGGGAAATTAAGGGCATTGCTGCAACTATTCAGAAAATACTACAATATTATTGGAATAATATGTTATGCAAAAAATTCTTTCCGAAGCTTTTTTACCAGTTAGTAGAAATGGAAAAACAAAAGCTCAACCTGACTAATATTGAGCAATATACAGAAGTTGAAGATAAATATATAGAATTTGTAACCAGATATTTTCAAACCCCTGGTTCAATAAGCGAGATTTATCATGAACAACTCGACCAGTTGTCTAACCAAATTAAATCATTAGATGCTTATTTAAAAGATACCCACCCCACTATATTTGCTCAATACGTTTTACTTACATCACATTTTCGTTCTGTTAAAGAATTGGAGGATATCTCTATAAAAATCACCACCAAATCTGTATACTACACTGCATTTAACGATTTAGTTTTTCTTCTTACAAACATATTGGATCTTGATTCCAACGACAGATGCCCTGTTATAGTAATACCAAGCCCGGTAACCACACACTATATACAATTCGGAGAAGAACAAAAAGAACCTAGCTTAATTAAATTGACATGCTCTGTAAATGGAAAACTTACTCAATATTGGTCATATAACTACTACTTTGAAGCAAATCTATCTACAACTATATTTTCGCGAGGTTACAATCCTGAGACAACAAGTAAAGCGTACCCAAATGCGTTTTTTAAGGTTATAAGAGATGGGTTAAATCAAGTGCAGTACCCAGAAACACCAATAACCCCAGAAGCTCTAAGAGAAATTAAAGCACCTATAAGTTTAATTGACTCTTATACCCAGATAGTAGGTAAATATAACCATCAACTTATAGGAGAGATAATAAAAAATCATTTTGGACAAGTAATTAAATATTATCCAGAACAAATCATCTTAACCGATACAAATCTAAATGTAGTAAAAAACCAAATATACTTTATAGCAACTAACCTGGGAAGAATGCTGTCTACAGATGAAGGCACTAAGAAAGAAATATTTGAACAACTATCTGACAATTGGTTTGCACATAAATATTCTAGTCTAGTTATTGAATACTTAGAGGAGATTAACAAAGATAATATCAACATGCAGGCAATAAAAATGTTAGCTCATACAAACGAATTTGCCATTATACAAGCTGATGTAAAACTCTTATTAGATAAAATTCCTGAAAAATTCTCTCATTTTAATGAGGTAGCAGACCCAATTAAACAAATTAGAGATACATGCGACTTACACGATACAAATAAATATAAGGATTATCATATTGATTTTTTTATTGGACTAGTATACTTATACCTATCCAGTAAACATAGCTTGGCTATTGTTAATCAAACGCAGAATACTGCAGTGAGCTTTTTTCGTTTAAATGGTTTATATCATATTGCAAAATGTTTATATGGTATAATAGAAAGCAATAATTTATTAGAACCAAATCAGCGACAAGACGATAAATTAATCAGAAATCTCATGCTAGAGATATTTAATATATTAGATAGCGAATGCAGCTCATTAATTGCAAGTAGACTACATACAACAACTTGTACTCCAATATTAAAAGATATGATAACAACTATGAATACAATGTTGAACCAAAAGACAATTAATACTCAAGCTATTACCCAGAAAGCTACAACTACAACTACAACTACTACCACCACAACAACAACTACGTCTAAAACATCAACATGAGGAACGCTTAGTAGTTCAAATTCATTTAATTTGGTAACCATTTCTATTTAGTTTGGTTACCTTTCTACTGAAAATTAATAGAAAAAACCTAACTTAGCCATTAAAAATAAGATACATTAATGGATAATAATTTTATACTGTTTTAGGGAGAGTGGCAGAAATTTTGTGTAAATGCATTTTACTTACCCCTTATTAATTTCTGAAATGTCTAAATCAAATTTTATAATAAATTGATTCAGTGCCATTTCCCAATCTCTAATGGGCATT
>JAUPUP010000083.1 GCA_030917485.1 Pseudomonadota bacterium | reverse complement strand
TAGCACTAAATGAATTACAAAAATTTAAATTGCAGTTCGCCGAATTTGAAAGTCTGGCGCTTGCTGCGTAACATCAGTTATAAAAACAAAAGCATTGAAAAATGAAAGAACCGGAAAAAGTAGAACTTTTTTAGTTTGTGATGAGTTAGATAATAAAGTCCAAATAGTTGCATATTTCACATTAGCAATTCAAATCCTCAATATTCCAGAAACCTTTAGTGGCAAACAAATTAAAAACTTGGATGGTGTTGGCTCAAAAATTAATGGTAAATTAATAACGGAAGTACCTGCTATATTAATCGGTCAGATTGGCAAAAATGATTTGCATAAAGACCGCATTACGGGAAGTCTTTTAGCCCCGTATAATAGTACCACTCATAATTAGATAATTTGATAACAAACTGGTGCAATAATTATAACATCCAATTTAATCTTTACCAAATGGCAGGAGGTATTAAATAATGATGAGGCTTTAACTGCAGCAATACTAGATAGGCTTATTCACCATAGCCATATCATTAATGTTCAAGGTGATAGTTATAGATTAAAACAAAAAAGAAAAGCTGGAATGATTCCAGTTTAGTTAACAATAGTGGTGGAGTTTTAGACTGCGCAGATGGTCCCTTGTTAACTTGCACTTGACACTTATTACAAAATATTTATAAAGGAAATTAAAATGATTACAATGGCATACGAAGTAAGTTCTGATTACATCCAAATTGAATCAGATAAGAGACCAGGCCTTAGTCTGGGTTACCGATTAAATTCAGGGGAAAAGTTTAAGCAGTTCACCTCTCAATATGTGATAACCGAATCTGACCTCTTTATTAATCAAATAAATGAAGATGCGATTTGTGTGCGTCAAATTGTAAAATAACTAGGTATGGAGGGGGGGCTACCTAGCCTATTGGTCTCTCTTCTACGGCTATTAAAGTATCCTTTAAATCGATTGTAGTTAGATACTACTGTCATTATTGTTGGCATAGCTCAAATTGATAGAGTAGACCCCTCCTAAGGGTAAGGTTGCAAGTTCGAGTCTTGCTGTCGACACCAGAATATTAAGGAAATTATTATGAAACAATACACACAACAAGAAATCAACAACTTAATTAAAATAGCTGACGTTCACTGCCACATAGGCAGCTTAGAAAATTTATAGCTATTTATACTAACTGGTAAAAACGATAATTTAATGGTATAATCGCAAAATTAATAGGAGGATTTATCATGGGTGCAGCGCTTAATTTATATGACCAAGATTTTTTTGCTTGGACACAAGAGCAAGCAAAATTAATCAAAGAAAAAAACTTTGATAAGCTAGATTTAACCAATTTAATTGAAGAAGTTGAAAGTATGGGAAATCAAAATAAAACAGAACTTAGAAATCGTTTAGCTGTGCTTTTAATGCATCTTTTAAAATGGAAATATCAACCTGAGTTAAAAGGTAATAGCTGGTATTTAACCATTGCAAATCAAAGATCAGATATTGCAGATTTAATTGAAGATAACCCAAGCTTGAAGCACTTTCTACCTGAGTTATTTGCGAGGGCTTATACAAGGTCTGTTACAAAAGCAAGTATTGAAACAGGGATTAAAAAAGCAGCATTTCCTCAAGAAAGTGAATGGAGTATTGAACAAACACTAGATGAAGAATTTTTTCCAAACTAAACTTTGAGTAAAAAAACAGCGCCAATTTATAGCACTGTTTAGCAACGTTGCGACTTGTGTAAATTGAAATATTTCTTTACCGCGAGTAACCGCATTGAATAATATCCCGATGATAGATTTATTTTATACTCAGCAAATTTTAAATTATATTTACTTAATGAGTATGTGATTTTTTATATTGTCTTACTAGCAATAGCAATGCTTCATTGATTTTGCTTTGATATCGTTTGCTATTTTCTTTAAAAAAATCAATTATTTCTTTATTTAGTCTTAAATTAACAGTTACTTTTTCTGATTCAGGCTGTTCAATAACTGCCGCAAACTCTTTGTTAATTTCTGACAGTCTCACCCAACCCGTAAAATCAGTCACAGGTGGAATATCTGAGTAGTCAATCTCTTCATCAGGCATTTCAACTAATAATTTTAGTCGTTCCTCTGCTGACATTTCGCTAAATTTATTTTTGGTGGTCATAATATTTACCTCTCTCAATTTTACTAGCTTTACGCGCTGATATTATCCTTGTGCTTTCATTGCGCTCGGTATAAGCAACTATTATAATTACAATATCTAGTATTTTACCAATTATTTGTATGCGCTCTTCATCTCTAGAGTGATGTTTATAATAACATTCATTTTGGCGGGTTACATCTTTAGTAATTTCAACACCAAGTCAAGGCTAAAGCCGCGACTCAGCATAAAGCGAATTTGTTTTGCGCGCTCATTGGCTGTGGTTATTACTTGTCCATGAAATTTGCGCTGCCAAATCTGCTGGGCGATGTTTAATTCATCAATTTCGGCTTGCTGATAGAGTTCATTAACCAATTCTCGATTATTGACTTTATCGTGTAACAGATGTTTGATTTTTAGGCTACCGT
>JAUPUP010000082.1 GCA_030917485.1 Pseudomonadota bacterium | reverse complement strand
TTTACTGTATTTTTTGAAATACCTAATTCTTTAGCAATAGCTCGTATTGCTTTATTTTCAATGTGATACATCTTACGTATTTTTGCTATTGATTCCACTATAAACACCCTCTAAAATCCCCAATAAAAATTATCTCGTTGATCTAATTATAGGGTTATTATTGCATATAGGGGGTGGGTCAAAATTCAGTATAATTCTTGCTCTAAATGGGTCAATTCCTGATTATAATTTACATAGTGCAATTCGTTTGATTACATTGTGTATGAGTGATTTTGAGCTAGAGGTAAAATGCAAAAAATTAATTTCTGTCATGTAGTGAGATTTTATTTGAAACTGTTATAGTATTCTTCAATACTCGACTGTTTTTTGTAGTGGCTGGTTAAATCATCACTGGTTATTCTTGCCATAGATAAATTTCGTGTTTTCACTGTAATAACATTACAAGTTAGCTAAAATATAACCCAAATTTAGTGGATTCGCAAAAAAAACTGTAGAAAACATAGCGGTAAATTTATGCTGCGATTTAACATGCAATATTTAGCACATAATTTTACCCGCAATAAATTGCGGTATAACTAATTGATTTATTTGCAAATATGCATTTGTTAAATTCAGTTATTTTATGATATAATCTGATTATAAATAAATGTCTTATAACAAAATATTCATATCCGATTGGTCTGAGGCTGGTTTAGGTTAATAATTAAGTATATGAGCTATCTTTTAGTAATAAAATAAGTAAAATTTTGGAGGCAATCAAAACATGGTAGATATAAATACGAAGTATTTGAAAACAATAATATCCCCTAATTGCGGTAACTCAGGTAAAACTAAGAGTGAGGCATTAGATGGGCGGGATTTGTTTAATGAGCTGGCACACTACTGTAATAGTGACGTTATCACTAAAGACATGGCTAAAGTGTTATTAAATTCATTAGAGTCATTAGAGCCGGGAAAAACTATTGATCAGTTTTATAGTGAAATTTCAAGTAGTAACGCAAAAAATCAGGATTTGTCTAGTAAATACAATGTGTTAAATGACCGTCAGAAAGCGGGATTAAAGAATTTATCCAAACAATGGTTGAATCAAAAAGAAAATTTTCGGCCTAGTCTTTTCTGTTTAAATACCACCAAAAGCTATATGGCAGCAATAGATCTGCTGAAACTAGTTGCAAATGGTAGGGTAAATCAAAGCGTATCCAGGTATGGTACTAGTTTTTCTGGTGGGTTAAGAGTGTATCGTACAACTTATACACCTGTTAATCGTGTGTTGCAAGAGGATGGGCATATAAAGCTGTCTGTTGATGGGAGACAAGGTGAGAGGCATACGGGTATAAGGAATAAGCAAGATATCTCCGGATATGGCAAGGTAAAACTAGATAATGCGACCTACAGAGGAAACGTTGATAAGATTAAAAATATATTGGCTAAGTTGTCTTTGTCAGCATTAGGCGACTCGTTGAAAGATTCAGTGCAGGAATTAATTGCTGTATTACACAGAGAGGGGGATCTCTATTCATTGGAGGGCATAACGCTAGATGAAGTTAAAACTGCCAAACATGATTTCGTGAGCTGCTTATTATCGACCATAAAACGTAATATAGAGGAAAATAACCAGCCTTTATCTCAGGAAATTACCAAATTAGAAGGTGAGCTGAAAGTTCTTAATGAACCTAACCCTACGGGTAGTGAGCCTACTGACTCAGATTTTGATGATTTTGCGAATAATAGTTTGCATAAGGGTAGTGAGCCTACTGGCTCAGATATTGATGATTTTGTGAATAGTATTTTGCATAAACTTAGTGAGGTTGAAGTTGCTAAAGACAAAATATTAAAGCAAAATAAGTTAAATTATAGCTGTCTAGAGTTTATATATATGATTGCTATTGCTGACAATAAAAGTAAATTAGATGACTACAATCATAACAGTAAGAGACTATCAACGGATGATATGCTTAGCACAATTAAAACAGAATGCAACGATAATACAAGTATTATTAGTCTTGTTGCGACACTTGAGAGATATAAAGAGTTCATTTGTCAAAGATGATGAAATTCCCCTTTGCACTGATAATTAAAACTTTTCATACTACTGGTTATGGGCTAAAAAGTGTGAGTTAGACCCATAATCAATCAGGAGATAAATTTAGACTTATCTGAAAGCTCAAAATAAGCATTAATTATTAACGTCAGATTAAATTCTCATCTATTAAGTGAAAGTCATGACAGGTTTCATATCATTAATTTTAATATATGAGCGGGTTGGCGTCAATAATATATTGGGGTCTTAAATTTTTGAGATATCAATTTTATTTTCTAAGGATTAGCTTCAATATGCATGTTTGGAGTTGATTTCAGCAAAAATTCTTTAATTAACGGAATAGTAATATTGCGTTTATTGAGTAGGGCAGTTTCTACTAAGCGCTTAATTGTTTGAATTAATATTCCAATATTTCTAGTATAGTGATTAATTAAATAGCTCTGTTCTGCATTACCCAGGCTAATGCCTTCTTGAGTGGTGAAAATACTTAGTGCGGTATGTAAGTCAGAATCGCTTAGAGCTTTTAAGTGTAAATTAATCCCGGATAATATTCGGGTTTTTAAATCATCGCGAAGGTTGGCTGCGGCCTCTAAATTAATGCTGCTGCTAGTTAGGAGGCGCTTGTTTAAATAGTTGAGTTTAATATTGTTAAACAAATCAAAAAGTGCAATTTGCTGCTGATTGTTTAATTGATCTATATTATCAATGGCAATATAGTCGTAGCTGTCAGCCAGTGTATTTAGACTGGGCAGGTTATTAGTATTTAGCTTTGTTGAGTTGATGGTTTGGCTGTCAATAAAAAATGCCGGTTGTTTAGAGGTGGCGACTGCTGATTTTAACAGGTGGGTTTTACCGCTTGAAGTTGCGCCAACAATATGCATGAACTGATGATTTTGTTGTTTTAACGCATCTATCAAACTTTCATTATTTAATGAAATAAAATTATCAAATGAAGGTTTAGTAGTAAATAAATCAAGTAATTGTGGTTGCATTAGCTAGCTTCATTATAATATTTAGATTTCATATAGTGTAATTTAGCATGTTTCAATAACACAATGGTTATGGTTGAGAGCGGTAATGCCAATAATACCCCAGTTAAACCAAATAACTGCCCAAAAATCATTAAGGCTAGAATAATCATGATTGGGTTTAAGCCAATTTTGCCACCTACTAAAAAAGGAGTTACTAAGCCACCTTCCAATACATGCCCTATGCCAAATACAGCCAAAATAGCAAAAATTTGATGCATATTATGAAAGCTGGCAAAACCAATAGCAAGAGATATAATTAAGCCACATAAAATTCCTAAGTATGGAATAAATACAGCCAGTCCGGTGAAAGCGCCAATTATTGCTCCCGAACTTACGCCGACAATATGTAGACTAATTGCATAATAACATGCCATAATTAACATAACGCTAATTTGTCCACGCAAATATGCAGATAACATTAGGTCTATGTCATGAAAGATATGGTGAACGCTAGTTACGTAACTTTTAGGTATTAGGCTGTCAAAAAATTTGATAAATTGACGCCAATTTACTATAGAATAGAATAAAATAAACGGAATAAGGATAATATATACTAAAACTTCTAAGATAATAAAACTATTTTTTGCTAATGGCGAAAAAATATTAACGTTGTTATAAATTTTACTAAAATTGTTTAACAACAAGGTTTTTATATTCTCAAAATCTATAGTTAGGTTCGTGCCATATTTTAAATTTATGGTTTGGAGTATTTTACTGTTAAATAAATTAATTATGTCAGGAATACCGGTAATTACTTCTTTTAACTGAAAAATAATGGTTGGAATTATAAACAATGGCAGGGACAAAAAAATTAAAAATACGATTAAAGATAGAACCAAACTGATTATGCTGCGTTTAATTTTAAACTTTAAATTGATTTTTTCTACAAGTGGGTTGAAGATATAAGTTAAAATCAGGGCTATGATAAATGGAGTCAGCACTCTGCCAAGAATAACAATTGCTGTAAAAAAGGCAAACGTTACAAGTAGTAAACTGATTATTAATTTGAAGTTAGAGTTGCTTGTCATATTAAATTCCGGCTTTAAATTTCCATAAATTATAACTTAATCCATAATTATACTATTGATTATTATTTTATATATTAAATTAAATTATAAATTTATTGATTGTCTAAAAATTTAGATTGTCTAAGAATTTATTTGCTAAAATTTTTTGTTATTTTTGAGGCAGGATTATGCAAAATTCGATTACCTATAAGGATGCTGGGGTTGATGTTGAGGCTGGGGATAAATTAGTTGAACTGATTAAACCGATGGCAAAACGTACTTTGGGCAAGGGGGTATTAGCTGGTATTGGCGGTTTTGGAGCTATGTTTGAATTAGGTGCAGGCTATAAAAATCCAGTTCTAGTATCGGGCACGGATGGGGTTGGAACTAAGCTTAAGTTAGCGTTTTTGCTTAATAAGCATAACACGATAGGTATTGATTTAGTTGCTATGTCGGTTAATGATATTTTGGTGCAGGGTGCAAAGCCATTGTTTTTTTTAGATTATTTTGCTTGTGGCAAGCTAAGCTTAGAGGTGGCAAGTTCAGTGATTAGTGGTATTGCCAAAGGCTGTGAAGAATCTGGTTGTGGTTTAATTGGTGGTGAAACTGCTGAAATGCCTGGAATGTATCAAGATGGTGAATATGATTTAGCTGGTTTTGCGGTTGGAGTGGTTGAGAAGGACAGTATCATTGATGGATCTTCAATTAAACCCGGAGATGTGATTATTGGTTTGGCGAGCAGTGGGTTTCATTCTAACGGTTATTCATTAGTTAGACGTGTAATTGCAGATACTGGATTAGATTTAACTTCCTCGTATGCTCATAATCTTACGTGGGGAGACGCAGTGCTTGCACCTACGACATTATATGCCAAGCCAGTGCTAGAGTTATTAAATGATTGTGAGATTCATGGCATGAGCCATATAACTGGAGGTGGATTAACTGGAAACTTGCCGCGGGTATTTCCAGCTCATTTAGCCGCCAATATTGAGCTTAAAGCTTTGCCACAGGTAAAGTTGTTTGAGTGGATGGCGCAGGCAGCAAGTCTAAATAATTTGCAAATGCTGGATACTTTTAATTGTGGTATTGGCTATGTGTTGATAGTTCCTGGATATGAAGTTAGCAAAATAGAAGAGATTCTAGCGCATAAATTCCAAATTAAAACCTATCGACTGGGTGAGGTAGATATTCGTAAAGGCAATAAGGACATTGTGTATATTTAGTCTGATTGGGTGGGTGGTTTGATTAATAAATTGTCACGATAAAATATTAGTTCATTAATCGATTCTTTAATGTCTGCTAGCGCTTCATGCCTATTATGTTTAGTAAATTTAGCATAAATATCTGGGTACCAGCGCTTAGCTAATTCTTTGATAGTGCTTACGTCTAAATTGCGATAGTGTAAATACGATTCTAAAGTTGGCATGTATTTTGTTAAAAACTTACGATCTTGATGAATTGTGTTACCACATAAGGGCGAGGTGTTTTTATAGGTATATTTTTTGATTAAATTGATTAATTCTTGCTCCACCTGAGCCACAGTATATGCAGACTGTTTAACCCGCTCAATTAGACCAGATTTGCTATGCGTGGACTGGTTCCATTTGTCCATTTTGATTAGTTCAGATTCGGGTTGTGAGATTGCAAAAGAGATTGATTCGGCTAAAATGTTTAAGTTGCTATCGGTAATTATGACCGCAACTTCTATGATAACATTTTCTACGACTGAAAGTCCAGTCATTTCCATGTCAAGCCAGACTAGATTGTCCTTTTGTTTTAGAGCTGACGGCACTGTTTACATAAGCCTTTCTATAAACGGGTGAATAGTTTAAATATTACCGTTTGGATGAAATCTTGGTGGGCCCTGCTGGACTCGAACCAGCGACCAAAGGATTATGAGTCCTCTGCTCTAACCGACTGAGCTAAGAGCCCGAAAAGATGAGGTAATGATTATGCCACAAGTAAAACAGTTTTTGCAACCACTATTTAATGATTCGAGACAAATACCAATGCATAGTAATATACTCGTAGATTGAAATGATATGATACAATTATTCCTGGAGGTTGGCTCAGGCAATCGCAGGGCTGTAATTTTTGTAACTAAAAATATAAAAAGCATAGTCTTGAGGAAAGTCCGGACACCATTAGGGCGACAGTGCTGGGTAACGCCCAGGTATTGTATCTTCAAGGATACGGTAACGGATAAGTGGCACAGAAAATATACCGCTATTGCTTAGGCGATAGTAAGGGTGAAAAGGTGCGGTAAGAGCGCACCGCTTAACTAGTGATAGTTAAGGCAGGCAAAACCCCACTTGGTGCAAGACCAAATAGGTATTTGTAGTATGTCCTTTACGTGTAAAGATGTGTTACATCTTTCAACAAATACGGGTAGGTTGCTTGAGTTTGGCAGTAATGCTAAACCCAGATGAATGATTGCCTTGTACAGAATCCGGCTTATTAGGCTAACCTCCTTACTTTAAATAAAATGTAAATTCAATAAATAATATAAATTCAAAAAAGTTTAGTAAAAAATACGTCGATGGATTTAACTGAAAAACCTTTAACTACTCAAAATATCTTTAATGGCTCATTTATTAAGGTAATGAAGGATGATGTGTTGTTACCAGACGGAACAACTGGAATTCGGGAGTATGTTAAGCACAGCGGCGCCGTAGCAATTATTGCTATAACTGAGGACAACCAGATAGTTATTGAGCGCCAGTATCGCTACCCGGTCAAACAGCTCATGATTGAGATACCGGCTGGTAAACTTGAGCTTGGAGAGCCTCGTCTGATTGCTGCAAAGAGAGAATTACAAGAAGAAACCGGATATTATACCGAAGATTGGATTGAGCTTGGCTATTGCCTGCCATGTATTGGTTATTCAGATGAACAAATTCATTATTATTTAGCTAAAGATGTGGTATTGGGTGATGCAAAACTCGATGTGGGTGAGTTTTTGGAAACCGATCTTATTGATTTCGAAGAGTTTTTAGTTATGGCATATAATGGAGCAATAACTGATAGTAAGACATTGGCAGGTATTATGCTGTATCAGGGATATTTACGTAAACAATAGGTGTGAGTAGTGAATAACAGTTTGTTGGAAATGAAGGTGTTATGGAAAATATGACGCAGGGATTATCGCGCTGGTTCTATTTGGGTTTTGCCGGAATAATTTTAGGAATGGTTTTTATTTACCTAGCTAAAGGCAAAAATAAAAGTAAAGCAATGGAGAATGGCTATTTTATTTTGATTTTAGGCTTAGTTGGGGTTATTTCTGAGTGGACTGATTTTGCTACGGTATTGATAGTTTTAGTTATCTTAAGCGGTACTATCTTAGTTGTAGATAAATTGTATTGGGCAAAAAGTCGTCAAGCAGCAGCTAAGGGGCGTCCGCATTACATTCATTATGCCTACGAATTTTTTCCCGTGGTGTTGGGCGTGTTTATTTTACGGGCATTTTTATTTGAAGCGTATCAAATACCGAGTTCATCAATGCGTCCAGACCTTACGGTTGGCGACTTTATTTTAGTAAATAAGTATACTCTAGGTATTCGTGAACCGATTACCAATAAAGTTATAATTCCGGTTAGCCACGTGAAACGCGGGGATGTAGTTGTTTTTAAAGATCCTTTGGTTAGAAATAGGGATTTAATTAAGCGTGTAGTTGGCGTTGGTAGCGATAAAATTGAATATTATAACAAGCGCTTGGCAATTAATGGGGTGTTATTGAATTATACTGATAACGGCAGTTACACGTATAGTGAAAATATACCGCCACAGGGGAATATTGAGTTTAACAACCAGCAGTTTATTGAGAACTTAAGTGGAGTAAAGCATAATATAATTACTTGGGATAAAGTACCGCCACTGTTTAGCCAGGAAGTACAAACTTTTCCGGATAGTCAGAATTGTACTTATCAGGGGGATGATGGTTTTAGTTGCACAGTTCCTCAAGGTAAATATTTTATGATGGGCGACAACCGGGATAATAGCTTTGACAGCCGGTACTGGGGGTTTGTATCTGATGATGCCATTCTAGGTAAAGCTATCTATGTGTGGTTAAATTTTCATGATCTTAAGCGGATTGGCACAAAAATTTAGCTTTGGTTTTTCTCGGGCAGAGTTGGATTTTTATTGGGCAGAGATAACATTAACAAATTAGAACAATTACAGCATAAATTAAAATATACATTTCGGGATGTTGGTTTATTAAAAAGATCCTTAACCCACAAAAGCTATAGTAAACTTAATTATGAACGGTTTGAATTTATTGGTGATAGCATCCTAGATTATGTTATTGCGCTTAATTTATATCAAAAATATCCTCAATTTTCTGAAGGTGATCTATCTAAACTCCGGGCGGCTTTGGTTAATGAGTCAACTTTGGTTGAGATTGCGTTGCAACTTGATTTGGGCAGCTATCTATTCCTTGAAAATGGTGAAGAAAAATCAGGCGGGCGTACTCGAGCATCTATTTTAGCGGATAGTTTAGAGGCTATTTTTGCGGCGGTTAGTTTTGATAGTGATTTCAATGCTGCAAAAGCAGTTATTGAGCAGCTTTATTGGCATAAATTAACTGATACGAATGCGCAGGGCTTGATAGCTAAAGATAGCAAGTCGATTTTGCAGGAATATTTGCAGGAACGTTATATTGCTGTGCCTAAATATAATGTAATTGAGACAAGTGGTCCGGATCATGATGTTAGGTTTAAGGTTGAGTGTAATATAGCCGAGATGGGTATTAATGTTGTAGCAGAAGGTAAAAGTAAAAAAGAAGCCAGTCAGTTGGCTGCAGATCGGGTTTTGCTTTTTTTAAAAAATAAGCATATTAAGATATAGATATATAGAATATAAAAGAATTATAGACATAAAACATAAATATAGAATAATAATAAAATAATAGAAAATATACAAGAAAAGGATACTATGTTAAATGATGAAGCTGCCACGCTTGGTGGTGAAGATATTGTGTGTGGTGAAGCCATGCATGGCGATGCTACGCATTGTGATGCTGATGCTACGCGTTGTGGGTTTATTGCAATAGTAGGACGCCCAAATGTGGGTAAATCTACCCTGATGAACCATTTGATTGGTCAGAAAATAAGTATAACTTCAAGAAAACCGCAAACTACGCGTCACCAAATTAAGGGGGTGTTGACTGAAGGCAATAATCAATATATATTTGTAGATACTCCCGGGTTTCAGAATAGGTATGTTAATAAATTAAATAATTTGTTAAATCAGGCTGTTGTTGACAGTTTAAGTCATGTAGATGTGGTGTTGTATGTGGTTGAGGCTGGAATATTTAATGCTGGGGATGAAGCAGTTATTCCTTTATTACCGACTAATGGAAACGTGGTTTTGGTGGTTAATAAACAGGATAAAGTTAAAGATCGGCATGAGTTATCTAAGTATATTAGTCATGTGCAGGCAAAACTCTCTTTTAAGCAGGTAGTTCAATTGTCGGCTAAACATCATACTGGAATTGATGCTATGCTGCAATTGATAAAATCGTACTTACCAGAAAGCCCGTTTTTATATGCGGAAGATCAATTAACTGATAGAGATAGTAAATTTCTGGTTGCTGAAATAATTCGTGAAAAGCTGTTTCGTCATTTAGGACAGGAGTTGCCGTATAATGTTGCGGTAATTATTGATGAGTATTCGACTAAAGATCCGGCGTTGACTAGAATTAGTGCTAGTATTGTTGTAGATAAGGCTAATCAAAAGGGTATTGTTATTGGTAACAATGGTGCAAAACTTAAAACTATATCCACTGAGGCAAGGTTAGATATCGAGCGTATGATAGATTCTAAAGTGTTTTTGCAAGTGTGGGTAAAGGTTAAAAGCGGGTTTGCTCAAACTGAGAAATTCCTACAACAATTTAAGTCTTAGGATATGTGTGCGTGATAAGTATAGCAATTAATGTTAAAAATGGTGAAAAATATCTTGCGCGGTGTTTAAATGCGCTAATACGTTTTGAAGATGTTGTATTGCTAGATAATTATTCTACGGATAAAACTTTAGAGATAGCTAGGTCTTACGCCAATGTGCGTATATTTGAGCATGAATTTTGCGGAATGGGTAAAGTCCGCAATATGGTGGCGGGATTCGCTAAACATGACTGGGTGCTGTTTGTCGATTGTGATGAGGTTGTAAGCCAGCAATTGGTAGATGTATTACTCAATACACAGTTTGAGAATGGGTGTATTTATCGAATTTTACGGCACAATTTTTATGCTAATTTTAGGGTTAGCACTAGTTCGTGGGGCAATGACTGGATTTTACGTTTGTATAATCGGCAGCAAACTAGGTTTATAGAAAATGAAGTGCATGATAGCTTTGTCCCGAATGGTTTAAGTGAAAAAAAACTTCAAGGGGGGTATATTTATCACTTTCCTTATGATGAGGTATCTAAATTAATTGATAAAATGCAGTTTTATAGTGGCTTATATGCCAAACAGCATTTTGGTAAAAAGAAACCCAAGCTATATTCAATACCCTTTAGAGCATTTATGATGTTTTTTAAGTGTTATATTTTAAAACGTGGATTTTTGCAAGGTTTTGAAGGGTTGGCAATAAGCAGCTATAATGCTATGGGGGTGTTTTCTAAATACATTAAGTTATATGAGTTAAGTTATAAGCGTAATATTGTTATTGCTTTTAGTGTTAACGTTAGCGTTAAATATAATAGTAGCATACAAGATAGACAAGACAGACATAATGATTTCCTTCCTTTATTAGCTGAGGTTCATGAGCAAATTCTTTTGATTAATCAGCAAAATTTATTGCCAAGCCAGGTTTTAGTGATTTTAGTTCACAATAATGATACTTTGGTTGAAGATACTGAAGATAGTAATAATTCAGATAGGGCTAATAACAATTCAGATATAGCTGATCGTATCATGATTAATGTGGATGAGTTTAAAACTAAGTTGGCTGAATTATTGCAATGTAACTTGGTGATGCCGGGTACTGTGGTGGTGAGCGGTGGCGGGAGTAAAGGTATCTCTGAACTTATCTTGCGGTATTTTGAACAAAATCCAGAGGTGCAGGATATGGTTTATGTGGCTGATACAAAGTTATTAAATAAGGTTAATTTTGTTAAGCAGTGCAAAACTGCAATTTTACGAAACAAAACTGTGGGTAATACCATAGTGTATAGTCCTTCTAAAGGTTCTATCTAAATCAACTCAGTCTTTAATTATTCTTTAACGTATGTAACCGGATATTGTAAAATAAGCTGCGAAAAAATATTGTAGTTCGAGAATTGCTAATAAGTTATGTGTGCTATAATGGCTCTTTAAATTGAATAAAATTATTTCAATAAATCCATTTAAAATTTAAAATTTTTTTTAAGTATATTAACTGTTAAGCATATTAACAATTAGTTATAACTGAATATATAGTTAAATGTTATGCAAAAAATTCTACTTTTGGCGTTAATTGCAATTGGTGTATTATTTCAATCGCAGCTTTTGCGTGGCCATGGTGGCATCATTGATGATAACAAAATCAGGATGCAAATTGAAAAACAAAAGCAAGTAAATGTGCAGTTGAAAGAACGCAATGCTATGCTTGAGATGAAAATAGCTGGTTTAAAAGGTTCTGCTGATTCACTTGAAGCTAGGTCTAGAAATGAATTAAATTTAGTTAAGCCTGGCGAGGTTTTAGTGTTACTTCCGGGCAGCGACCTTAATCAAAAGAAAAACTAATTAAATAAGTAAATAAGCAATTAAATAATTAAATACCTAATTAAACTAGCAGTTGAATCGGCGAGTATATTGTTCGGAATTGCTTGCAATTACAAGCAATTAATTGATTCAAATTTGAAAGACAAATTGTATATGTATGCACTAGAGATAGCAAATGTATCTAAAAATTATGGAGATTTTCAGGCTCTTGACCAGATTGATTTTGTGGTTGAAGAGGGCAGTTTTGTTGGGTTGCTTGGAGTTAATGGCGCTGGAAAAACTACTCTTATTTCGTCAATTGCCGGGATTAATAAATTCCGTGGCAAAATAAAAGTTATGGGTTATGATGTAATCCGTGATGTGGTTAAAGCTAAGCGCTGTTTGGGCGTAGTGCCACAAGAGTTAGCCTATGATCCTTTCTTAACGGTGTACCAGACCTTGAAATTTCAATCTGGGTTATATGGGGTTAAAAATAATCAAAGTTGGTTGGATGAGGTGATTAATCGCCTGTATTTAAGGGATAAAGTTAACAGCACAACCCGTAATTTATCCGGCGGGATGAAGCGTCGGTTAATGGTTGCTCAAGCTTTGGTACATAAGCCACCGGTAATTATTTTGGATGAGCCGACTGCTGGTGTAGATGTTGAATTGCGCAAGAGTTTGTGGGAATTTATAGTTGAGTTAAATAAAGATGGTCATACTATTTTGTTAACAACTCATTACCTAGAAGAAGTTGAAAAACTTTGTAATAAAATTATCATGATACATAAGGGTAAAATAATTGCCCAGAGTTCTAAGGCAGATTTGATTAATCAGGCGGGTAATTTACCTACTATGGTAGAGATTGAGACGATTAATGGTGAAATTACTGATGAATTGAGTAATTGGCTAGTATTCCGAGAAGGTAATCTGTTTACGTTTAAGCTGGATAGCAGTGATCAGTTGTTGTCCATTTTGAGTTTGCTTAAATTAGCTAATATTAAAATTGAAAACATTAGTATTAAGCATCCATCGCTAGAAGATATTTTTATTAATTATGTTCATGGGTAATCAATCAATATAATGCAATCATTTATTCATTTAGTAAAACGTGAAGTTTATCGATTTATGTCGATTTGGATTCAAACTATTATTGCTCCAGTGAGCACTTCTATTTTATATCAAGTAATTTTTGGCAGCCAACTATCTTCTTTAGTTGTGAAGTCGTCTCATGTACAATATTCTGCTTTTTTAATTCCGGGTTTGGTGATGCTGCAGGTAATAAGAAATGCTTTTGGCAACGGCAGCAGTAGCTTAATACAGTCTAAGTATTCGGGTAGTATTATATTTGTATTAATGGCGCCAATTTCTCCATTTGCAATGTTCAGCGGCTATGTTATTGGCAGTGTTATTCGCGGGTTAGTTGTAGGGGTTGCAGTGTTTTTTAGTATTTGTTGGTTTGGTGGCGGTTGTATTCCGCGAGATATCTGGATTGCTTTGTATTTTTTATTTTGTGGAGCAGCCATAGCTGGTGGATTGGGCGTTATTTGTGGTATGTTAGCTGATAAATTTGAGCAATTAAATGGCTTAGAATCATTTTTATTGATACCATTAATTTACTTGGCTGGAGTATTTTTTAGTCCGCATAATTTCTCTGGAATATGGCGAGTCTTGGCTTATATGGATCCGTTTTTATATATTATTGATGGATTTCGTTATGGGTTTATACCTCATGCCAGCACTAATATATATTTTGGGGCATGTTTTGTGTTGTTTTTAGCAGTAGTGGTGAATACAACTGGGTATTTATTGTTTAAAAAAGGCATAAGAATTAAACATTAAGCATTGAATATTGAACCTTGAACATGAATAAGAAAATTAAGTTATTTTTGGAGAATGTTACAAAATATGACAATGTATAAACTTGAAAGACAAAGAGTATGGAAGATATAATATATCAAGCAATTGGTTCTCACCTAACTTGCCATTTTTTGGATGTGACTGGGGATGGTAGGCATTTTGATGCGGTGGTAGTGAGTGACGATTTTGTAAATAACTCGCGTGTGGAACGGCATAGATTAGTTTATGAGGCTTTAGGCGAGCGGATGAAGGAAGAAGTTCATGCGTTGTCTATGAAGTTATATACTATTGAAGAGTGGAAGAAAATTAGTAAATAAATTACTAGGTAATGAATTACTAAGTAGTTAAATTAGCGAATAATTAGCAAATAGTTATTAATAAATTTTAGTGGATTGAATGAAATTAATGGATAAATTGCGGGTTAAAAAATCACTTGGCTTGAGTGGAGAAATTTATATATCGGGAGCTAAGAATGCGGCTTTGCCGATCATATGTGCTGGTATTTTAACTGGCGAACAATTACGGTTGAGTAATGTGCCTGATTTGAAAGATATCAAAACGTTGGGTTTATTGCTTGAGGGTATGGGGGTAAAAATTAATTTTGCCGATAATAAAATGGATATTGATGCTGCTGGGTTGAATAGTTGTATTGCAGCATATGATTTAGTGAAAACTATGCGAGCATCGGTTTTAGTATTGGGTCCACTCTTGGCGCGCTTTGGTGAAGCAGAGGTAAGCTTGCCTGGTGGGTGCGCAATTGGTGGCAGACCTGTTGATCAGCATATCAAAGGTTTAGAGCTGATGGGGGCGGATATAAAAATTGAGAATGGTTATATTAAAGCACGGGCAAAAAAGCTACACGGCGCTAAAATAATTATGGATTTGATTACGGTAACTGGAACTGAAAATTTACTTATGGCAGCTACTTTGGCTGATGGGGTAACTGTGCTGGAAAATTGTGCCAGAGAACCAGAGGTTACCGATTTAGCAAATTGTTTAGTTAAAATGGGAGCAAAGATTAGTGGTATTGGGACGGATACCTTAATAGTAACCGGGGTTGAAAAATTACATGGTGCAGAGCATCAGATAATACCCGATAGAATTGAGGCTGGAACTTATGCCATTATGGCGGTTATGACTAGAAGTGATGTCATACTAAGGAATGCTAAGCCAGATATTATGGGCGCAATTATAGAAAAATTGAGCTTGGCTGGCGCCGTGGTTGAAACTGGCCAAGACTGGTTGCGGGTGGCTATGAAAAATGATCAGGATATTTGTTCGGTAGATATAAAAACCCTGCCTTATCCAGCGTTGGCAACTGATATGCAGGCTCAATTCATGGCATTAAATTGCATTGCTAATGATACTAGTACTATATCGGAAACTATTTTTGAAAATCGTTATATGCATGTTCCAGAGCTTTGCCGAATGGGGGCAAATATTGCTGTAGATGGTAATGTTGCCGTTGTGAAAGGTGTGCATAATTTAACCGGTGCGCTTGTAATGGCTACCGATTTACGTGCTTCGGCATCTTTGGTGTTGGCTGGGCTAGTTGCAGATGGTGAGACTATAGTGGATCGGGTTTATCATTTAGATAGAGGCTATGAAAGCATGGAACGTAAGTTGCAGCAGGTTGGTGCAGATATTGTGCGCATTAAAGGTTGAGGCTTGTAGGTTTTGAGCTTTATAAGGTAAGTATAAAATAAACATTAACCAATTTAATCAATAAGAAAATTAAAATAGAAATTTATAAGGTGTGGTTATAAATATGAGTGCTAAGTTATTAGATTGCTTGGAAGAATATAGTTTGTCGGGAGAAAATCCTGTAGCAGTTGTAATTTGGCTGCATGGGTTGGGCGCTGATTATAATGATTTTGTGCCAGTAGTTCCGCAACTGGGTTTAAGTAAATGTGTTAAGTTTATTTTTCCGAATGCGCCGACTCGTCCTATAACTATTAATAACGGCTATGTAATGCGGGCATGGTATGATATTTCTGATATTGACCGGATTGATGCCAGCATTGATTTTGACGGCATTAATGAAAGTGTGGCTGCAATTGATGCCTTAGTTGAGCAGCAGATTGGTATGGGGTTCAGGTCTGAGCAAATAATTTTGGCTGGTTTTTCTCAAGGCGGAGTTATTAGCTATACCGCAGGATTGACCAGTAAACATAAGTTAGGCGGAATAATTGCCTTGTCTTGTTATTTACCTGGAATAGATAAACTAATTGAAAATAGTGCGCCGTTTCATAAAACTGTGCCAATTTTTGCTGCGCACGGTTTGCATGATTCTATGGTTCCATACGCTATAGGTAGTATGGCTTATCAGAGCCTAGAAAGTGCAGGGTTTAAGATAGATTGGTCTGGCTATGCTATGGAGCATAGCTTATGTATCCAGGAGATAGGTGATATTTCTCAGTGGATAGAGCATATAATATAATGATCGTAACTGGTTTAGTTGTGCAGCTAAAGTTGGACTTTTTTTGATATTCGACTTGCAATTAATGCTAAGTAAGCATTGATCCATTCATGTACCTTCTCATGTAGAGTTTCTGACTTCATTTACAAGTTGTAAATTTTACTTCTACTACCCAAAAAATCCCCCCCCAACCATTGCATTGCTTGTACAATCTTAAACACTAAAGTATTAAGGTTTTTGGGGGTGATTCTTATGGCTTTGGCCGACCGGATTTCAAAATATTTGTGTAGTGATATTGTAAACCTACAACTAAGTTCTACTAAAAGAAATTTTGTAGGGGCAGATACTCCTTATTCAGATACCAGCACCACTGATACCAATGGGTTGTGTGGTTTTTCTTCATTGTCACAAGAATCGCGGGTTTCTCCTAAACAGATTGATAAATTTGCAAAAAATGCTTATGATGCCATTTCAGAGTTTAGTGGTGATAATCTTGGTAAGGCTGTTCATTATATCAAGCTTGGTGTGTTTGTCTTGTGCCCTTTTTTGTTAATCGCTAGATTAATAGCAGATGCTTATGCTTCCCCACGTGGGGGAAGTTCAAGTTCATTTTTTAGGGAACAGCATATTTACAAGAATACTCAATTATTATGTGATGGGCTGGTTGAATCAAAAGAAAGTATAACAAACATTAAATCCAGATTATCACAAGGACAATGTGATAATGTTGGTAATAGTGGAGTACAAATTAAGATAATACAAGATAGCGATTTTAAGATTCCGCTTTATGGCAATACAGTAGTAAAGGCAATTCAGATTTTTGATACCACAGAGTTGTCTGTATTGGTTACTAAAGATGAAATAGTATGTACCCGAAAAAGTGCATTTGGTAAACCAATATTAGATGAGTGTCTTGTATTATATAGTTTTAGCAGCGGTAAT
>JAUPUP010000081.1 GCA_030917485.1 Pseudomonadota bacterium | reverse complement strand
GCCATTTGAATTATTATTAGTATATAGGGTTTGTGATTCTAATTCAGCGGTACATGGATTACCATACAGATCATTTCCAGGTTTCACAGAAACTGTAACGTCAAATTGAGTACCAGCAACAGCTTTATAATCTCCTCGTCCAACTAGAACCACATTACCAGCCTTATCTATATAAATTGCAGATTCCGGTACTTGGCCATATCTAATGATATCTGCGATAGATGCCTTTCCTGTTTTAACGGTTCTGTTGCTTTGACCACAACAAGAAGTTGCGATTTGGGTAAAAGATTTAGGATCAATGTAACTGGTAAAAGTATAAGGACCTTCTGTGTGAATTCCTATAAGCGACTGATTAACAATAGCGGTACAACCTGGGGCTACGTTTACATTTTGTGATTTTGCTGTATAACTGCGGGTGGTAGTACACGTATTAGTAGTTGATTTATTGCCATTAATTTCACCATAGACCTTAACTGTTATTTCAGCTTTTAAGTTATTTGCAGCAAGTGGCATAACTTGAGAAGCTGGAGCTTGGGAAGCGGGAGCATTATAGGCTGGAGCTTGGGAAGCGGGAGCCTTTGAAGCTGGAGCTTTTGAAGCCGGAGCTTTTGAAGCTGGGGCTTGGTAAGCTAGTGCCACAGGAGGAATTGGTTCTGGTGCCACAGTACCTGCAGGAAGACTGGCCATAAAATCATAAGTAAATTTATCAGATACTTCAAGACCAGCTTTCCAGCCCAGAGAGGTTGTGGATGATACAGAATCTGCTCTTGTAAAGTTAAATTCCTGAGATTGTAGAGTCTGCATCATGGTTGATGTGTTTGTAAGATTGCTTATTCCATTCCATATTACTGATTGATATGAAATAGATAAAGACTCTACTTGTTGCGAAGCTCCTTTCTGTTGGGTGAGCATGTATGTAGTATCAATACTTGTAAAATCCGATTGAGAACTGATTGGGTTTGCAGCAGTATACAGTTGATTACCATTCGCATCACGGTATATAGCCGGGTTAGTTGTAACACTAGATACAAATTCGTCTATTAGCGTTGCATTGATGTAGTTAGTAAGTTGCTGATCTGTAAGAATACCATTGTCCGCAAATGCACCATAAATACAACACAAACATATGCATGATAAAATCAATTTTTTCATGATAAAATCCCTTTTTATTAATAATTAAAATGTCTTTATTGTGCAACACATGCTAAATGATGTGAGTGTTCACAACTATCTCCACCATCATTATTGTCATCAATATCCCATCCCATTCCATTACTATCAAAACCAGTTTGACTACATTTACTGCCATAACATTCTCCACTAATTCCTATATGACCATGGTTAGGATGATGCAGTTGATTTTTACTACGCTGGTGATCTTGTTTAGTAAAATATTCACAATTATAATACTTACCATCTGTGGTTATGCCAGCTTTCATTCCTAACCAGAATGTTGAAGATGATACATACCACGGTGTAATTGGATTGACCAACACTTCTGTCAAATTACCGCCTGTTGCAGTTGCAATAAGTGTCACTCCATCAGCAGCCTGGTAATATTTAGTACCAGCTTTAGTTGCATTATTAAATCCCAATAATGCTTTAAACTTAATTCCAGAATTAACCAAGTTTGGATATTGAATTGCTGCTCGAGAATTACACGTATTATCTGCACCAGAATAACCGTCAAGGTTACCTTTATAGGTCTTATCGGTTATAAAAATTATACAGCTATTCGTTCCATCTGCTAATTGTCCACAAGGAGTAGTGGTAACTGAATTAATTCCTTTTGCATTTACAGGATTAATTAAGATTAGAGAAAATATAGTTAGAATAAACCATTTTAAGATAAAAATTTTGTTTTGAAATGCTTTCATTATAAGTATCCTTTGCACAAAATTAAAAGTTAATTTTTGCTAAAAGTACTTATTTAATCCTAAATTAAATATGCAGGGCTAGGTAAAATACGTTTAGCAAACTTGTGGTACAAAAACTTGTGGTGCTGTTTATTACACAGACTCATTTAACCCCCTCTCCATTTTTATTCTTGATATACCCAAACAGGGCGCCAGCCTCATTTGACTATGGTAAGTGTAGCACAGCTATTATTATAAAGCAATATCCATATTGGCTAGTTGTGCTCAAAATTACAGTTGTTTATTAGACTTATTTATTAACCAAAAGTAAACGCATATGCCTCCAAACCAGCAGTTGGTATTTCTATTTCAAGCTTACTATTTTTAATATTACCTTGATTAATTAATTCATATAGCCTATGATTAGTAACATTAACTATGCCATTAGGCGCATCAATTCCACAATCGGCAGCATTAATAGGGCTGCCGTTTAATTTTAGTTTTAATTTGATTGAGTCTTTGTTTGAATTACCTAAAACTAGGTAAACATGCTGAGCTGTAAAGTTAAGCTCTAATTTAGCGTTGTCAGCAGATGTGACAATTTTTTGCCCGTTAATCAGCCAAGTGCCATTTAATGCCCAATTATTTATTGGCAACGATATGGGGAATGTATAGTTTGAAGGAGTATCTTTGGTGATTGACTGAGGACTAGCAAAAGATGCAGCCCTTTGATAACCTAGATATGTTTCTGGGGTTTGATTGGGGTCAAATGAACTAGTGGTATTATTCGTGCCGTTATTATCCCGGTTAAGCCCAAGTAATACTCGAATATTATTTTCAGTTAAAGCATAATCACCTTCACCAAAACTAGTATAAACTACATTACCATCTTTATTGATAAGGTAGTGAGCCGGCCAATATTTATTGTCGTAGTTAGTCCAAGTATCTAAATTATTATCCATAGCAACTGGGTATTTGATGCCATATTTTGTTATTGCGGAGATTACATTATTGCGGTTTTTTTCAAATTCAAATTCTGGTGCGTGTATTCCAATAATAACTAAACCTTTGTCATGGTACTTTTGATACCAACTATTCATATAAGGCAAGGTACGTAGACAATTAATACATGAATAAGTCCAGAAATCAATTAATACTACTTTTCCTTTAAGATCAGCTAAGTTAATTGATTCATTGTTAGGAGTATTCAACCATGTATCAGACGTGGCAATTGGTGGGGCAGGGTATGGTTGATCCAGCTCATTTTGTACTTCATTTTGTAATAATGTATTTGTGACTGGCGTAATAACATCTGTAGCAGGAGATGAAGAAAACAGATTAGCGACATTTGTTCCTGAAGCAATAAATATTACGGCAACTAAGATAAGTATTCCCAAAAATTTACGCATTAAACCTAAATGATAATTTAAAAAAGTGAGTTTAGCTATAAGTTTTCTACCGGTTAGTGATATAATCAACATCGGTGCACCAGCCCCGGTTGCAAAAGCAATAATTAAAGCAAATGCATTTAAATTATTTTGTTGTCTAACTATTTGTACTAACGCTGCCGCAAAAATTGGTCCTGCACATGGAGTCCATACCAGCCCAATTAACATTCCAATTAATACGCCACTTAAAAATCCATTGCCTGCATTACCAGAAGTAGACAAATTAGCGCCAACATCAGCAAAACCATTAAACCATCGGCTGATTTTTTCGGATAACGTTTCGGATAACATGATTATTCCAAGACATGCGAGAAGAATTAATGAACCGTATTTGATGTAGTCAAGGTTAATATGTAAGATGCTGACTAGTTCACGTGATAATAAAGCAAATATAGTAAATGCTAAAACAAACCCGAGTATAATTCCAAAAGGGCGACGGCGTCCGCCGTCTACAGATCCAGATAAAACTAGCGGCAGTACGGGTAATATACATGGTGATGCAATTAAAGCCATACCTTCTATAAAAGATAAACCGATTTCAATTATATGCATGATCAACACCTCTCAAGAAATAAACCTAATTTTTTATATTTATAATAATTTATATTTATAATGAGTTTTGTTATATTTTGTTGTTTTATTATTTATCTTTTTATGGTTTTGTTGTATATATTTCCACTCCAGATGGGCTGTTAAACCCGCTACCACTACGAGTGCAGTTAGATAATATCCCTGTACTTCGGTTTTTGATACATACCGAAATTCCTGTTTCATTAGCTATATAAGCATAATCGCTGTTTTCATTAAATGTAATATCTGAAATATCATCAAAGCCAGTCCCAGTATAATCACATGAATATAATTCACCAGTTACATTATTTACTTTGCATAACGAGACTAAATTAGAACCTTCATTTGCCACGTAGGCATAACTGCCTGTTTTGTTGAGTTTAATTGATTGCGGTTGATTAAAACCGCTGCCGGTATTAATGCAATTGTTTAGCGTCCAGGTTCTGACATCAATAGTACATAAAGTTACTATATCCGCATTACTTTGAGTAATATAAATATACGCATTATACTCATCTAGATGAATATCGGTTGGGCCAGCCAAATTTTGTATTACCTCTGTACATTGGCTTAATTCACCAGTTGCTTGATCAACTAAACATCTGGATATAGAATTATCTCCCAGGTTAGTTACATAAGCAATGGAGTCTCGGTTATTAATGTCAATGCCACTGGGTGAGCTAAACCCATACCCAGTAGTATCGCATCCTTCAAATGCTCCAGTTTTAGAGTTTATTTTGCATAGAGAAACTGAATCGGTTCCAGTATTAGTAATATAAACCATAGTTCGTTTAGTATTGAATGCTATCCCGGTTGGAGCATTAAATCCTCTTCCAGTAGTATTTTCACATGAGGAAAGGCTGCCGTTTTTAGAATTAATCAAACATTTGGATATGGTGGTAGTATTATAATTAAGCACATACAAGAAATTATATGGTTGGGCTGCATTAGATTTTAAATTACTACCGCGGCTAATGATTAAAGTTGATTCTGATTGGGATGGTGTTGTAACTGATGAGCCAATGGATTTTTTAAGTGGTACTGATTGCTGAATATTATTAATTACGGTCGCTAGAGGTCTAGGCGATAGTTTAGAATTGGTATAAGAATTATGGATATTATAGTAGTAGTATAAGGTTACAACAGCAAGTAGAAAGATTAGGATAGTTACAACAATAATAGCTCTTTTAGGAGATCTTCGCATAAAATAATCTCCCTTCATTAATACTATTACTAATGTTTACATCTAGTTAGAACATTAAGCCGTTTTTTCAACCTGACCAAAATCTAACTCAACAGATGTTTCCCGCCCAAAAATCTGGACTTTTACCCGCAGTTTAGTTTTAGGATAGATTACTTCATCAATTACCGCATTAAAATCAACAAATGGACCATCAATAACCCGGATTTTTTCACCAATCTGAAACTCAACCTTATGTTTAGCTTTTTCTTTGGATTGCTCAACTTGGTTTAAAATTCCATCAACTTCTTTTTGAGTAATTGGTACCGGTTTAGAATCTTTAGCAACCCCTACAAACCCAGCCACCTTAGGTATTCGCTTGATTAATAATCCGGTTTCATCTGTATAGTCCATGCGCACCAAAACATAACCAGGAAATATTTTACGCTCAGCTTCACGCTTCTTGCCATTTTTTATTTCTTCGATTTTTTCTTTAGGTACCAAAATTATGTTTTTGCTTAAATACTCTTCAAGCTCTGCACCAAGCTCAATTTTTTTATCAATATCAAAAGCAGCTCTTAATGCTAAAGATTTATCTTTTTGCCCAGTTTCAATTAAGTCAGAAATTTTTTTATTAATTGCAGCAATTACGGCGCTTTGAACCCTATCTTCCATATTAGTGGATACTTGTACCACATACCAAGCTAAGGCCATTAATTGCCCCTTCCAAGAATTACATTATATAACAGCCAAGACAGAGAACTGTCTACTAACCATAAAAATAAAGCCAAAATAATCACAAATATAAATACTATCCAAGTAAATTGCATCGCCTCCTTACGAGTAGGCCACACCACCTTACCTAGCTCACGCCAAGAATCTCGGACATATCCGTGTAAATGAAGACCAGTAGGCGATAGCATAAAGAATGTTGCAAGAGCTCCAGCAACTGAGAATAATACAATACCCCATCTAAACCAAATATTGATATTTAGTGAATAAAACAAACCAACCCCAACAACTACTATCGCTAGGGCGAGGTAGTTGAATATGCCAGTCATTTTTTCCGTTTGCACGCTCATACTCTTAGTCTTTCAATCCTGAACTATGTCATACTTTATAAACGCTCCTCATGTACTAGGTGTACATCCAGAGGAGGCTGGCAGGTCAAGAGGGCTTCGAACCCCCAACCTTCGGTTTTGGAGACCGACACTCTACCAATTGAGCTATTGACCTCTATTTTTTTAATCTAATATTTTAGAAACCACACCAGCGCCAACAGTTCTGCCACCCTCACGAATCGCAAAACGTAACCCTTCTTCCATCGCAATTGGAGCAATTAATTCTACATTAATGCGTACATTATCTCCAGGCATTACCATCTCAACCCCTTCAGGTAGGCTTACCGCTCCAGTAACGTCAGTTGTTCTAAAATAAAATTGCGGACGATAATTGCTAAAAAACGGTGTATGACGACCACCTTCATCTTTAGACAATACGTATACTTCAGCTTCAAACTTAGAATGAGGCTTGATTGAACCAGGCTTAGCCAATACTTGACCACGTTCAACATCCTCACGTTTAGTTCCACGCAGTAATAAGCCAACGTTATCCCCAGCTTGACCCTGATCTAACAGCTTACGGAACATCTCAACACCGGTTACGATAGTCTTTTGCGTGGCTTTTAATCCAACAATCTCAATTTCTTCACCAACTTTAACAATTCCGCGCTCAACTCTACCTGTTACAACTGTACCACGACCAGAGATGGAGAATACATCTTCACACGGCATCAAAAACGCACCGTCAATTGCCCGTTCGGGTTGTGGAATATAAGAATCAAGTGCAGCAGCTAGTTTAAATATCGCCTCTTCACCTAAAGGACCTTTGTCGCCTTCCAAAGCTTTTAATGCAGAACCACGAATCAACGGAATGTCATCACCCGGAAAATCATACAGACTTAATAACTCACGCACTTCCATTTCTACTAGTTCTAATAATTCTTCATCGTCAACCATATCGCATTTGTTTAAGAATACTACAATATATGGTACACCAACCTGACGAGCCAATAAAATGTGCTCGCGAGTTTGTGGCATAGGACCGTCAGAGGCAGCAACTACTAAAATAGCGCCATCCATTTGCGCAGCTCCAGTAATCATGTTCTTAATGTAGTCAGCATGTCCAGGACAATCTACGTGAGCATAGTGGCGCGCCTCAGTTTCATACTCTACGTGAGCAGTGTTAATTGTAATACCACGCGCTTTTTCTTCTGGTGCACTGTCAATCTGATCATATCCTTTAGCTTCACCGCCAAATTTCTTGGATAATATAGTAGTAATTGCAGCAGTTAATGTTGTCTTACCATGATCGACGTGGCCAATTGTGCCTACGTTTACATGCGGTTTATTACGTTCAAATTTACCTTTTGCCAT
>JAUPUP010000080.1 GCA_030917485.1 Pseudomonadota bacterium | reverse complement strand
AGATATGACACAGTCCAGGATTGAAAGACGAAGAGTATATTTAAATAGAAACCAAAACAAATAAAAAAATACTTAGATAACATATTTATGAGATTATAAATTGAATTTAGACAATATTTCTGCAATTGCAACGGCGCCTGGCTACTCTGGAGTAGGTATTATTCGAGTCTCAGGTCATGCTGCACTAAAGATTGCCTTAGCACTCACTAAAAAAAATGTATTCATCCACAAATTAGCAACATATTGTGATTTCTATTCCAATGATGGAGAAATTCTAGATTCTGGACTAATTATATATTTTAAAGCACCTCACTCCTTTACCGGTGAAGAAGTAATTGAAATACATGGGCATGGCAGTCCGGTAGTTTTACAAATGCTAATTAAACGAACTTTAGAGCTTGGGTGTCGTTTGGCTACACCTGGAGAATTTAGTCAACGAGCATACCTTAATGGCAAGATTGACTTAATACAAGCTGAAAGCATTATTGATTTAATTCATGCTGAAAGTGAGGCAACTGCAAAAAGTGCCATAAAGTCACTAAAAGGTAGATTTTCTGAGCAAATTGAGCAAATAAATCAACAATTAATTAATTTGCGAATGTTTGTCGAGGCTACCCTTGATTTTCCAGATGAAGATATTGAATTTATTGCTAATGCTAAAATTCATGATAAATTAAACGCACTAGTCACCGAAATAAATCAACTACTAGCTAATACCAAACAAGGAGTTTTATTAAATAATGGGGCTGATATAGTAATTATTGGCAGACCCAATGTTGGCAAGTCCAGCTTACTGAACACCTTAGCCAATGAAGACATAGCAATTGTTACAGACATTGCTGGCACTACGCGAGACATTATTAAAGAAAAAATCATAATAAATGGCATAGCCTTTAATGTTATTGATACAGCAGGAATTAGGATTACTACTGACATAGTAGAGCAACTCGGCATTAAACGCACATTTACTGCACTTAAAAACGCGGCCCTATGTTTGGTTCTTGTTGATGCTAACACAGGGGTTACTGCTGAGGATGAAAGTATTTTGCAACAAATACCTCAAAATATACCACGCTTGTTTGTTCACAATAAAATCGATCTGCTTATTGGTGGTTATGATCAATTGCAAAAATTAGACTTCGTAAAAGAAACTTTCATCCAAACTTATGAGGTGAATGCCAAAATTCATAGAGCAGTCAATCAGATTCATGTATATATCTCAGCTAAATCTAAGATAGGAATTGATCAACTGCGCAGTAAAATACTTAGTTTGGTCGGATTTGATAATAATAACCATGATATATTTGTAGCTCGTACCCGCCATTTAAATGCAATAGAACTTGCAGTTGAACATATTCAAGGCGCATTTAACAATTGGGATAATCTTGAAGTATTAGCAGAAGAATTGCGCTATGCGCATAATAAACTTAGCGAGATAACCGGAGAATTCAGTTCAGATGACTTACTAGGGGAAATATTTAGTAAGTTTTGTATCGGGAAATAGTAAGCATATTCATAACTTTTCAATCCATATCAAAACACCTTTATTTTACAATAGTTACACTAAGATAACCATATCAAAATAATTCAAATAATATCATAACCATTCAAATTTTTTAGACTAAAACTTAGTCTAATATAGTATAATCCCTCATGTTTTAGACTAAGCATAGCATTTAACATGTTAATAATGTTTGATTCGCTAATATAATAAGTTAAGAAATAGAATTATGGGGCTATGGCAAAATGATAACTAATATAACTGATACTAAAATCAAAACCGACTATTACCAGAAGAACCGGGATAAGTTATGCATTATCCCTATGGGTAATAATCTCTACTTATTTGTAAGCCCGAAGGGCAAATGTACTTTTTCTTTTAAAATCTACATTAAGGGCAATATTAAAAGCTGGTTAAAGCTGGGTGAATACCCTACACTAACTACCAAGCAAGCACAAAAAAAAGCGATAGAATGTCAGGAATTAGTAAATATTGGACAAAATCCTGCCGAAAAGCAAAAAGAAGCTAACGCTAAAAATATTGATGTCAGGCAACTTGTGGATATTTTTATTGAGCGTAGACTAAACGAAGTTCGCAGAGAAGGAAACAGCCGAAAAAGTAAATTACAACAGTTAAATTTAATAGCAGCAACCATTGGCAATATTAAGATTAAAGAATTAACTCAGAATGATATTTATAACCGGTTATTAAAGCCCTTGGTTGATAGAGATAAAAAAGCTATGGCGGAAACCCAGCGTAAAAATATTAAACAACTGCTTAATTTTGCTATAAGGCAGGAATTTTTAGATAAAAATGTGGCTACTATACTGGATAATTTTACTCAAAAACCAAGAGAGCGTAATTTATCTATCGAAGAATTAAAAATTTTCTTAAATGAGCTGTATTTAGCTGATATTAAAACATCGCAAAAATATGCTTTTCATTTATTAATTATGTTAGGTATACGTAAAAGCGAATTAACCCAAGCTAAATGGGAGCAAATTAATTTTCAAAATAAAACCTTTATAAATTATCAGCACAAAACCAGCTCGCCCTACACAATTTACCTACCAACGCAAGCAATAAAAATATTAGAACGATTAAAAAGCATTGCTAGAACTGACTATATAATCAGCTCCAACCGTAGCATAAGTAATAAACCTGTGGCATCCACCTATTTAAATAACATATTAGGGCTAAAACTACAGCAATATTTACAGACCAAATATAACATAAGCTCTTTTACCATTCATGACTTTAGACGAACATTTAGCACAATTTTAAATAATAACCATAAATTCGACAATTTAGTTATATCTAGTGCCATGGGGCATCAGATAAAAGGCGTAGAACGCCATTATAACCATGCTACTTATGCAGAAATACTAACCAAATTATGGCAATACTATGCCGACTTCCTGGATGAGCTAATACAGCCAGAATTAAACATTTATAATCTTATTTGTGTGGAGTAAAAAATATGAGCAATTATTCCGAAGCTGAGATGGATACGTTGTATGCAGAATTAGCACCTTTTATTAATTTTGGTAACGGCAACTTAATAAATTATGACAATGACATACAAAGTATACATGTAGCAATTAAAAATATAACCCAGCAGGTTTATTTATTTACTAAAGGAGGTATAAAGTTTTATTCTCCTATAACAGGTTTGGTGTTGGATTGTTATAGGATATTGCAAAAAATAACACCGGCGGTAGAAATTGAGCTTAAGAATGAACTAATAAGTAAAGGTTTACAATTATTTTCTATATTCACCTATTTAACTCAAAGCCCAAAAACACGCGCATTAATTAGTAAAAAACTGAATAACTTAACTACAGAAAGCAATATCCTGCATATTTCATAAACTAATTTATTTCTATTTTTTGTCTAAATTTGGGCAATTTT
>JAUPUP010000079.1 GCA_030917485.1 Pseudomonadota bacterium | reverse complement strand
TTCATCCGAAGCTATTAAATCAATTTTATTAATCACCAAATATCTCGGCTTATTATATAAAGCTTCAGCATATTTTTTAAGCTCTTGAGTAATTGCAACACTATTTTTTACTGCCTCCTCAACATCACCCTGCGAAAAAATATCTACAACATGCAGCAGCACCTTAGTGCGTTGCAGATGGCGTAAAAACTTAAACCCTAAGCCGATTCCTTCAGAAGCGCCTTCAATCAGTCCTGGAATATCGGCGATCACAAAACTTTGCTCATGATCAATGCGCACCACGCCTAAATTGGGATGCAGGGTGGTAAACGGATAATCAGCTACCTTGGGCGTGGCTTTAGACACTGCGCGAATAAAAGTTGATTTACCAGCATTAGGCAGTCCCAACAGCCCAACATCTGCCAACACCTTTAACTCTAGTCGCAATATTTTATGCTCCCCATCTTCACCAGCAGTAGTCTGCCGTGGCGCCCGATTAGTCGATGACTTAAAATGTAAATTACCTAGCCCGCCTTTACCGCCTTTAGCTACCACAATCTGCGCGCCATGAGTATCCAAATCAGCAATTACAATATCAAGCTCATCATCAATTACAGTAGTACCAACCGGAACTTTTAAATAAATATCTTCGCCCTTATGTCCATAGCAGTCAGCGCCACGACCTATTTCACCATTTTTAGCCGTATATTTTTTTACAAAGCGATAATCGACCAGGGTATTAATGTTTTCATTAGCAGTCATGATTATGCTGCCACCACGCCCTCCATCACCACCATCGGGACCGCCACGCTCAATAAACTTCTCCCGCCGAAAGGATGCCGAACCATTGCCCCCATTACCCGCAATTACCTCAATTTTTACTTCATCGATAAATTTCATAATAATCAATAACCTAACCTACAATATTTATTTTAATTTATTTATTTTAATTTTTCGTAACGATACATACTTTAGTTACACATCCTAAGCCAATTTACACGTTCTAAGCCAATTCCTAGTATAACACCAAATAAAAAACCCCACTAATCAAATAGCAGGGTTTTTTGAAATTATTTAAATTAATCTCACATTTGCATTTATTCTGCAGGAGTAACACTAACTAAACTACGGTTAAACTGCCCGCCAACCGAAAATCTAACAACTCCATTAACTTTAGAAAACAAAGTATGATCTTTACCCATACCCACATTTCTACCAGCATGAAATTTAGTACCGCGCTGACGTACAATAATGCTGCCAGCATTAATTAACTCACCGCCAAATACCTTAACTCCTAACATTTTTGGGTTGGAATCGCGTCCGTTGCGCGAACTACCCCCGGCCTTTTTTTGTGCCATAATCGCTGCTCCTTATTTTACTTGTTGATAGCATCAATCTGAATTTCAGTATAATTCTGACGATGTCCCTGATGTTTTTGATAATGCTTACGCCGACGCATTTTAAAAATACGCACTTTTTTATGACGTCCGCTACCTACCACAGATGCAACAACACTTGCTCCCATAACCACTGGATTACCCACGGTTATATTTTCCCCATCAGCCACCATTAACACTTCTGACAAAGTGATTGTGCCGCCGATGTCTGCTGGTATCTGTTCTATTTTTAATTTATCGCCAACAGCAACCTGATATTGTTTGCCGCCGGTTTTTATAACCGCATACATCTTTTAGCTCCTAACTAATTTAATCAACTTATTGATTCAATTTACTGATTAAAATCTATTTAATTAATTTTACCACGAAGGGAGGGATTATACTAGAACATACGCAGCTTTGTCAACCAATAAAAAATTTAAACCGCCACCCCACACAATCACAGAACCTCGGCACATTCAAAATATAGCGGTTGCCCCAGTCTCTGATGAAGTTACATTTGCTCTAAAATTAGCAAACAATTCACGCCCCAAACCATGTTGATTATTCTCAAGATTAACCATAAGTGGCTTACGGCTGGCTAATTCAGCATCATCAACTAACACCCGTAAAATCCCACCCTCTAAGTCAAGCTCAACAATATCGCCATCTCTTATCTTGGCAATAGGACCGCCTTCTAAACTCTCAGGCGTTAAATGAATTGCGTTGGGAATTTTACCCGAAGCCCCTGACATACGTCCATCAGTAACCAAACCAACGCTATAACCTTGATCTTGCAATGATGCTAATGACGGCGTCAGCCCATGCAGCTCAGGCATACCATTGGCTTGCGGACCCTGAAAACACAATACCACTACACAGTCATGATTGAGTTTGCCTGCCTTATATGCCGCCAATACGTCATCCTGACTAACAAAAACATGCGCCACTGCTTTAACATAACGATGCTCTTTAGCAATTGCCGAAACTTTACTCACCGCACGCCCTAAATTACCCTGCAATAAGCGTAACCCGCCATCTGGCGCAAACGGGTTATCAATAGGACGCACAACATCCATATTTTGATTAACCGCTTCTGACCAAACTAGTTTATTCTCAACCAAGCTCGGGTTTTTAGTATAATGAGATAATCCCCTACCCATAACGGTCATCACGTCTTCATGCAATAAGCCATGCTTAAGTAACTGGCTAATTACATATGCAACCCCTCCGGCTTGATGAAACTGATTAACATCAGATGCACCATTGGGATAAACTTTGGCAAGAAGCGGAATTACCTTAGATATCGCAGAAAAATCATCCCAGTTGATTATAATACCGCAAGCTTTGGCTATCGCCGGTAAATGCAAAGTGTGATTAGTAGAGCCACCGGTTGCAAGTAAACCAACAATAGCATTAACAATAGATTTTTCGGTAACTACTTCACACAAAGGAATAAATCTGTCAGCTAGTTGGCGATTCGCCATCCGTGTATTCTGACTAGTAATCCCCACTACACGCCGTGCAGCATAGTCAGTTAATACATGGCGCAATGGCGTATTTGGCGGCACAAAAGCGCTGCCTGGAATATGTAAGCCCATAATTTCCATAAGCATTTGATTACTGTTAGCAGTGCCATAAAAAGTACAGGTACCGGCAGCATGATAAGACATCATTTCCGACTCAAGCAGAGCTTCTTCCCCAATCTTCCCTTCGGCAAAAAGCTTTCTTGTCTCAGCTTTTTCTTTATTTGATATGCCACTTGGCATTGGACCAGATGGGATAAAAATAGTCGGCAAGTAGCCAAATTGCAATGCACCAATTAATAACCCAGGTACTATTTTATCGCAAATACCTAAACAAATTACCCCATCAAAAACGTTGTGCGACAGGCTAATAGCCGTTGCCATAGCAATTACGTCGCGCGAGAACAATGACAACTCCATTCCAATCTGCCCTTGCGTAACTCCATCACACATAGCCGGCACTCCGCCAGCTACCTGAGCGGTTGCGCCCACATTCAGAATAGATTGTTTTAAATGTTCGGGATAACGATAATAAGGTTGATGAGCAGAGAGCATATCATTGTAAGCGGTAACAATTCCGATATTAGGCGCTTCAATTTTTTTAAGCTGTAGTTTAGTTTTACTATCTTCAGCAGCAATGACATGCGCCAAATTAGTACAAGATAACTGCTCACGACTTACGCGCACCCCATAATGAGCACGCATACGCGCTAAATATAACTCACGAGTAACTCGGCTGCGTGTAATTATGGTATCAGTTACTTCTTGAATAATTTTATTTACTTGCTGCACCTGCTGTGTCATAATTAACTCCACCTAGTTTTTCAAAACGCAGTTCCTCAAAACATAGTTTCTCGAAACTCAGTTTCTCAAAAGTTAAAAAGCGCTACAATAAGTACTATTATCATAGCGCCATCGTAGTACCACCATATTATGATTATACCATATGCAAACCGCCGTTAACATGTATAGTAGAACCGGTAATGTAGTTACCACCATCGCCAACTAAAAACTGTACACTATTGGCAATATCCTCAACCTTACCAAAGCGGTTTAAAGGAATATTTTGTAAATATGCCGCCTTAGCATTATCGGCTAAATGTTCTGTCATATCCGTTTCAATAAAACCTGGGGCTATACAATTTACCGTAATATTGCGACTCCCCACTTCTTTAGCTAACGATTTAGAAAAGGCTATGACCGCTGCCTTAGAGCTAGCGTAATTTACCTGACCAGGATTACCCATAAAGCCAACCACTGAGGAAATGTTTATAATCCGTCCAAACCTAGCTTTAGTCATACCCCTAATTACAGCTTTGGCAAGTAAAAACACCCCTTTTAAATTAGTATCAATTACTTGATCCCAGTCTTCCTCTTTCATGCGTAAAAACAATCCATCTTTGGTTATTCCAGCGTTATTAACCAAAATCGTTATTTCGCCATATTGCTGGTTAATATCTGCAATTACTTGCTCTACTTCTTCCTTATCAGCCACATGCAGTACCACACCATGTCCGCCAAACTCTTTCAAATAACTACTAATTGCCTCTGCACCAGATTGAGTGGTTGCAGTGCCAATCACAATATTGCCGGACTGGGCTAATTTTAAGGCAATTGCCCGACCAATTCCTCGAGTAGCGCCAGTTACTAATGCAATTTTTTTTATAGTATTTGCAGTATCTAGAGTTGTAGTATCTATAATATTTGCAGTATCCGTTCTAACTTCCACCATAATTCAACTTTACCTTTTATAAAAATAAAACTAAATGTACACTTGAAACGATATAATAACATAACACAACCAGTTTAGGCTAATTCAGCCAGCGCCTTGGCAAATTCGTCCGTATTGCGTAAATTATAACTCACCAAGTTTTCATTGATGCGTTTATTAAGCCCCGATAATATTTTACCAGGACCGCATTCCACTATACTGGTAATTCCACAACTCGCGATTGTACCGACTGTCTTACTCCATAGAACTGGCTGGCATAATTGTTTGATTAACGCTTGTTTAATTAATTCACCATCAGTATATGTTTCAACATTAAAATTATGCAAAACCTCTATTTGTGGTGAGTTAAATTTAACTGATGCTAAAGCCATTGCTAATTTGGCGCTAGCCGAACTCATTAAACTGCAGTGAGATGGAACCGAGACAGCTAGCATTTGAACTTTTTTAGCCCCGCTGTCTTTTAAAGCTGCTGCCGCAGCTTCAACACTGCTTTTATCCCCAGCAATAACCACCTGGGCAGGTGAGTTAAAATTTACCCCAGCAACTACGCCGCCACTATCCTTGGCTACTTGTTCACAAACCCGATTAATTGTATCGTCATCTAAGCCCATAACTGCAGCCATTGCGCCGTCTCCAGGAGCCACAGCGTCCTGCATAGCTGTTGCGCGTATCATAACTAAATTTAGTGCATCTGCAAAATCAATCACTCCGCTGGCAACCAAAGCAGTCCATTCGCCTAAACTGTGCCCAGCCATTATTTGCGGCAACTTCCCACCTTGAGCTAGCCAAGCCTGATAAGCAGCATATCCAGAAACCAACATTAGCGGTTGAGTATTTACCGTTTGATTAATATTATCAGCGGTATCCTCATTGAGCATAGCTAAAAAATTTACGCCCAATACCGTTTTTGCTGTATTAAATACCTCATGAACTGCATCATAGCCTAATAATCCATCCATCATTTTTAAACTTTGCGAGCCTTGTCCCGGAAATACAAATGCAAATGCCATCAATTATCCTTTCTTAATCCTGTTAATTATCATCTTCACCTATTGATTATACTACTCATTTAACACTATACTCTTCGCCTCTGGTTTACTTGCGAAGCTAAAGCTGGACTTTTGAGTATATATTCGTTTAATTGCAATTTACGAATTTGCTACTAACGATTTTCCTGAAAATAATCTGGAAATAAATATATTTTTATCCGGATATTATTATATCAGAAGTAAAACAATTTAATAATCCAAGTTCGTATTCCCTAACTGGTCTTGGTTGATAATAGTAATTACTCCTATCTTAACATTTGCAACAAGTTGTTATCCAAGTTATATACAGTAATTTTTTTGGAAAGATTTCCTGCATTAAATTTAAGTAACTAATATTGTGCAACATATTATTCATTAAAAACAACAATAGTAATTTATTTACAGATAAATTATACTCTTGGCTTTAGATTGAGCAAACCAGGGATCGTTATGCCATTCACAATTGGTTTACTTAGCGAAGCTAAAGTTACATTTTTTAATACTCGCATTATTCGAGTCGAAGGCAAGGACTATTGCATATGTAGCGGAGGTACACCTCCAACGTGTACTACAAAATTAAGTATAGTAGAAGTATTTTTGACCTCCTCACCGCCATAAATAGGCGATGATTCCTACGCCATGATACAGCAAATCTCTGCATCTGGTTCAGTGGGTTCCTGCTTCAACGTATCATATCTGGCTAAAGTAGATGCTACT
>JAUPUP010000078.1 GCA_030917485.1 Pseudomonadota bacterium | reverse complement strand
ATTGGATGATAAACGATTACTCGAGTCATTTGGAACTATCTTCGATAAGCCAGAAGATCAAGATTTAATAAAATATTTTGCGTATGAGTTACTACGCTGTAAATTTCTCTTTGATAAATACATTATTAAACGTGAAATATCAAAGGGGATTGCGGGGTGGGAATTACAAACATTGGTGCGTTCTACAGATAATAAGAAAAGTATTTATTATAAAAATACTTTTGATAATGTTACTACAAATAATGTTACTACAATTCAAGCAGATATTATTACGTTACAGGCAATGTTTCATGTTTCTACACCATCAAGTAATTATAAATATTGGTTAGATGGGGCATTATTTCATTTAATGGTGCAAGAAAATAATAAAATTGAAACAAACTACTATCGAGATTATTTAAAAAAATTAGCCAGAAGATTTGTTTATGATCGTTATTTGTCAAGTGAGCCACAAGAATACTATGCAATTATTTATGGTGAAAATAACATGCAGATTTTTAATCGCTCAATTTGTGAGGAGAGATTAAAATATGGAGAAATCAGAAATAACTTAGTATTTAATTACCTTGATTACTTGTTGTGGTTTAATCAAATTGATGATATTTTTCCAAATGATATGGATCTTGAGAAGAGGTATTCAAAAGAGAATTATGAAGCGGCTAAAAAGAATTTTGTGTTTACCTTTCGCAGTTCAGTCGAGCATTATTACCCGCAAAATCCAAAAGAAGAAACAGTGGAAAAGGTTATTGACACCCCCCACCTACACTGCTTTGGAAATTTATGTCTTGTAACTCATGAACAAAACTCAAGTTTAAGCAATAATGATACTAACGCTAAAAAAGGGAGATATTTCGCTAAACATGTAAGCGATAAAAAACCAGATAGCATGAAACAATACCTGATGATGTCGTATCGCGAATGGAATCCTGACAGCATTACTGATCATCATGTAAAAATGATTAATATACTAAAAACCGATGCTGGCATATACTTAGCTGAATAACTTAGGCAAAAAGCCAAAGAATGGAATCAAATTAAACAATTTCTTCAATCTAATCGAACAGCTATTCAGCGGCATTGGAGCCAAGAAACTGATTCAATTGGTTTGTTTAAAGAATTAACGCATAACAGTTAAACAATCTATGTAACTATTTTATTTAATTAGAGACGAACTCTAAAATACTCAGTTTTATTTTAGCTGTTCCAACATTAGGTATTTCTATAAATATATAAGAGGACTATAATCATGAAGTATTTTTTAATTGCACTTATAATTGCACTATCTGCATGTACGCCGTCCGATCAATCTAAAATTGATTCGGTAAAAAATGGTATTTTTGGAAATTATAAATCGATTACTGTGGGGCAAGCCTTTGATCAATGGCAAACGTGCGACCATAGCCAGAGTAAATGGTCATTAATTAAAACATCTAACGGTGCTGATGTTGTTGAATTTACATGTGATGTTAAAGATGTTGATAAATTAGCAGCAATATTAAAAAACAATATCAATCAACGACATGATGACCAAATAAAATCTTTAGATAAAAACATTCTAGATTTGGAGCAACAAGTTCAAAATGCCGATAGCGACAGTAGTAAATCATTTTTCCAAGAAAAGCTCATGGAGAATAAAGATGAATATGCATCAGATGTACAACGGATTAATCAAGAATCTGATCAATTACAACCTACCGTAAATATAAACAAAATTATCTACACCTCTCAATGGTTGATAAATAAAGATGATACTTTTGAATTATCATATTATGGAATTGAATATTTTTGGCAAGATGGAGCACATATAGAAAGTAAACTCAAGGCAGATCAGCTTGATGACGTATATCAAGATAAAAAGCCTCTTTTTGACATTGCAAACTCTACTTATGGATTCATATTCGTGACTACCTTAAATAGCCTTTATAAAGAGGCTAAATAACAAGCCATGCTATTTATTTGGATAAAAGATTAAATAAACCAGCATAATATAAATTATATAGCTCAACCAGCAAAGGACAAAAATGAAAATTGTTTGTTTATCTGATACGCATAGTCAACATTACTATTTTACAGAAAAACTCCCACGCAGTGGCGACATAATTATCCATGCTGGTGATTTAACTCGAGTTGGAAGCGTAGCTGGAATACAAGATTTTATCGACTGGTTTACTGAGTTACCCTACAAATATAAGATTTTTATTGCTGGCAATCATGATTTTGCTTTGCAAGAAGAAAAATCACAAATACACTTTCCTGACAACATTATTTATCTTGAACATAATAGTGTAGTTATTGAGGGTATCAAAATTTGGGGTAGTCCGGCAATTGACTGCTTTGGCTGGGCTTTCGATAAAACAGATGTAGAGCGCGATGATATTTATTATACTATACCGCGAGATTGCGATATTATAGTAAGTCATGTACCACCGTATGGTATTATGGACAAGAGAAGCATGATTAATCAGCATGTTGGTTGTAAAATTCTAAAAAGACGAATCGAAGAAATTAAACCTAAATTAGTCATTTTTGGTCATGTGCATGAAGCAGCAGGTCTTTTTGTTGATAACGATACGACTTATATAAATACAGCTTGCAACATAAATTTATTTGACTACAACAATGACAAAATATCACCAAATTAATTTTAAAGATTGCGCTGGTTATAAATTTAAATCTTTAAAAACGTAAAAAGTGGGTTCATCAAGAACCCACTTTTTACTTAATTCGCACCAGTTTACTGCCAACCAAATTTGCGCACATAAAAGCCTTTTAGCGATTGCGTCAAGATCATATAACCCACCACAGCTAAAATCAAGAAGACAAAATAACCCGCTGGCAATGCCTGCATGCCAACCATTGGAGCCAACGGCGACATTGGTAACGCGATACCAATCGTAACCGCACAGGTGGTCATTAATAGCATTGGCCACGCCGCGGTACTTTGAATAAATGGAATTTTCTTAGTCCGAATCATATGCACAATTAAAGTCTGAGTTAAGAGACCTTCGACAAACCAGCCACTTTGGAACAAAGTTTGATGCTCAGCACTATTGGCACCAAAAATATGCCACATCACAAAGAACGTCAAGACATCAAAAATAGAACTAATTGGACCAAAGAAAATCATAAAGCGTCGTAAATCAACTGGATCCCAACGTTGCGGTTTTTCAATAAATTCGGCATCAACGTTATCAAATGGAATTACCGTTTGTGAAATATCATAAATCAAATTCTGCAATAACAGCTGCACCGGTAACATCGGTAAAAATGGAATAAATGCCGAGGCGATTAATACCGAGAAAACATTCCCGAAATTAGAGCTTGCGGTCATTTTAATGTATTTCAACATATTGGCAAAGGTTTTACGCCCCTCTTCAACACCTTGAACTAAGACCATTAAACTCTTTTCAAGTAAAATAATATCCGCGGCTTCCTTAGAAATATCCACCGCTGTGTCAACCGAAATCCCAATGTCT